>CAYYMO010000052.1:0-5851 GCA_964472955.1 uncultured Methanomicrobia archaeon
GATTACAATGGAATGAAGGCTTTTGATTCAATCTTGTTGAATATGAATTAAATGGCAGTCAGTCAAATTGTTTTGTTAAACGATCTTTTTTTGGTTTAGACATTACAAAAGCAATTGTGAATCAAATTATTTCAGAGAGCTTAAATTCATCATGCAATGCTGTAACGACATTTTTGGCCGCATTTCTTCTCACGACAAATGATACGTTGTATTCACTTGATCCTTGGCTTATCATGGTAATACTAACATGTATCTTGCCCATGGAGCTAAATATTCTACCTGCTATACCAGGATTTCCCGCCATTCCAGAACCTACTACAGCTATTGCGCTCACATCTTCGTCGCAAGTAATCTCTCGTATAATATTTCCTTCGAATTCAGATTTTAGTTGATGGAGAGCAGTTAATGCGCTACTCAAATGTGCCTCCTCTACGAGCATTGAGATGTTTGACTCACTTGACGCCTGACTAATCATAATTATATTAACGCCAGCTTCCGCTAACTTTGAAAAAACATGAGCAGCCACTCCGATAGTGCCGGCCATTCCGGCACCTGAGATATTTATAAGCGACACGTTGCTAATTGTTGTTACAGCTTTTACGATATTTTTATTGTTTTCCACTCGATGAACGATTACAGTTCCTTGTCCATCGGGGTTAAACGTATTTTTCACTCGTACTGGAATGCCTCTGCTGATTGCAGGTTCGATTGTTTTAGGATGGATCACTTTTGCACCAAAGAATGATATTTCCATAGCCTCGAGATATGAAATTTCTGAAAGAGTCCTAGAGTTTTTTACAAGTTTTGGATCAGCAGTCATTATCCCATCGACATCAGTCCAAATCCATATTTCGTCTGCTTCAGAAGCCGCACCAACAATTGCTGCTGTATAATCTGAACCACCTCTACCGAGTGTAGTTATGATGTTACGGGTATCATATGCAATAAAGCCCATTATCACCGGAACAACTCCCACTTCTATAAGTGGCACTATACGTTCCCGTACCCGCCTCGTTGTTACTTCTGTAGGCCTAGCATCTCTATGCTTGCTATTTGTAATTATCCCTGCTTCTCCGCCCATGAGAGAAACTGATTGGACCTTTAATGATTTCAGTGCACCAGAAACAATAGGTGCAGAAAGTCTTTCACCAAAAGAGGAGATATAATCGTGTGATCGATCAGTCAGTTCTCCTAGATAATAAATACCTGACAGTACATTTTTAAGCTCTTCAAGACGTGCTTCGAGTTCTGAAATGACATCTGTAATTATCATTTCATCTTCAATTGCGCTATACACCGAATCAAAGTGCTGTTTGCCGAGGTGTTTTATAAATTCTGTTACTTCATGCAACTCTGCGTATTCACTTGTCATATTTTCTGCTATAGATTGAAGCTTATCAGTTACTCCCGCCATAGCTGATACGATTACTGCAATTTCGTTTCCTGCATCATAGTACTTCTTCACAAGCTCGGCTACCTTTTTTATCCTATCACCATTACCTACTGAGGTACCTCCGAATTTCATTGCATATCTCATAATAAAGTTCCTTTAGGGTCCAATAACGGTTTAATATCAATATAATTGTATTAAAGCCTTCTGTAAGTAAGTTTTGATGTTCAAAACATTAGGACTTGATTAAAATTTAGAGTTTTTTCGTCGATGGGCTAGATTTTAGCGTGTATCTTGGCTTTAGTTGGTCGTAACTATTAATATACGCTCTTGCTAAGACCCGGTTTTATTTCAAAAGATGGTTGTTACAAAAACTTGCTCGGCACAAAATAACGTGTTATAACATTTCTTTCCTACTAAATTCTACAGATGCGATATTTCTTGCCATCTTCTGCGTCCATTACTAAATCCTGCATGCAAGTTCAACCTGTTTTGTGTTTGTATTCGATTAATCGTAGAAAGGTCGTAGTTATTGCGTATTGCATATTGAAGGATCGCGCCACCCTCCACACATGAACTATTAATCGAAGTAAACGCTAAGATTTTATACATATTATGTCAAACCTGTAGTTTAAGAAAAAATCCTTAAAAACACATAAATGGCTCCGAGGAATGGTAGTATAGCGATTGCAATGTATTGAGGAACCCCCCACGCAAGCACCTTTTTTCCATCAAGAACACTTATTGGGAGCAAATTGAATGCTGAGAGCCATATATTAATTATAAATCCGTAGTACCCGATCTGTGCAATAATTCCTCCAAATGATGTTATGGGTAGATAAATGCCTGCAAGCCCCAGATTTAAGAGCGGGCCAGCCGCTGAAATAATGCCATTTTGTTTCTTTGTAATGCCTCGTCCGTAGATAAGGGTAGCGCCTGGAGCGGCGAAGACTATGTGTATTATGTAAGCAAGGATTACTGAAAAAATGAGCATCCTGTAGTCTGCGCGGAATTCAGACCAAAATCCAAATCGCTGAGCTGTGAATTTGTGCATCAATTCGTGCAACACAAATCCCGTTCCTACAACGATCAGGGAGATGATGAAACTCGGGACCAAATTAGGTATTGATGTCGTGAAGAAAGCAGGTCTGAACGCGAGAGAAAAAGCAAATGATACTGCCAACCACGCCAATATAAGGTCTTGGAGTTCTTTGGCGCTCGTGCTCGTTGCTGACATTAATTAAAGTAGCCCCCCTATCAGTCGAGAAAAGGCATGGGTGAGGATATCATAGACATTGACACCTGTCATAGGGAATATCACAAATAGGGCAATAACTGTTGCAATTGAGCTTCCAATGTTTATAAATGCTGCATTTATAAGTATTCTAAAAAGTTTGTTTGAGAATAACTCTCGTACGGACTCCACTTTAGTTAGCCCTCTGAAATCTGCTGTGGTTGGGGGGCTTTTTCCGGCTTCAATCACCCCGGCAATTACTCCTACTTTCAAAAACGGTATGGGTATGAATGGGCTAAATCCAGCATAACAAGTCGACGTTATTATAGCCAGTGGGTGACTCTTGCTCAAGGTTGCACATGTTGCTACCAAAGTTGAATGCAACAGAAACCAGCATCCGAGGGCGAGCATTAGCTGATTAAGTGGTACTCCTGACGTAAACAATAACACAAATAGAGCACATATTATGCCTAGGAAAACGACACCAGCAATCTTTATAAAGCTGAAACGTTTTTTCGGGGTTGAATTTATTGATTCAAGCGGAGGAATACGCTCTGGATGGTTCAAATACCTTTGGATGCCGTCTTTGTGCCCAGCGCCAACTACTGCTAAAACCTTTCCTTTCAACTTTAGCAATGACCCAGCGATATAAGCATCTCGTTCGTCTATAAGCACGTTTGCTGCGTTCGGTGAAAACTGCCTTAGCTCTTGAATGAGTTGTGACACAACGTCTTCGTCGGTAATCTCATCAAGCTCAATTTCATCGTTGCTCGTAGCAATGCCAAGAAGCGCTCTGAGCATTTTGAACTTTTCAAGTATACTCATTTTTGACCAGAATCGCGCGACTGTGATGCTGATATCGCGATCCACAAGTGCAATACTCGCCCCAACATTTTGAGCGACTTCCATAGCGGCAAGCATCTCACTGCCAGGCTTTACGCCGACCTCCATCCCAATTTTGTTCTGCACGTATGCCAGAAGCCAATGGACTAAGAAATGATAGACTTTACCACTAACGAGGATATCTTTTGCGGATACATCTGGTGTCTCAGAAGAGACTAAAGCATTGTATCGGTTTGCACACAGTTCTACAGCCACTACATCAGGTTTTTGCCTTTCTATGGCCTGCCGTACTTCGAGAATGCTTTTTTCTGAAACGTGCGCTGTCCCTATAATAGTGATTTCTGGAGTATCTGTTAATTCGCTATACATGTAGGTTTAGGTCCGAATTACTCGTGCTATGGTCCCATCAGGTTGTACTATATTTTCTCGAGCTTCTGCAAGAAGTGTAATGGCATTAGTTAGATCATTTCGAGTAATTATGCCTACGAGCGCCTCTCCGTCAACTATTGGAATTCTTCCGATATTCTTTTGAGAGATCTTCATTATAATGTCGCTTGCATCTTCATCTGGAGTCGCAACAACTAAGTCTCGTTTCATGATATTTCCTACCATTATCTCATCGCGACGGTCCACTGGAACTTGCCGAGCATCTGCAAACGTTACGATTCCGACTATTTTTCCGCTATCGACGACAGGGTACCCCATATGTTTTCGTTCAAACATGAGATCGACAAGATCGGAAATCTTCATATCGGGAGACACTGTGATTACATCTGTGGTCATGATATCTTTGACTTTTATGCCTGAAAGCGTTTCAGATACTGAGGTTTGTCGCCCCTCCTCTGAGGCTGCTATGTAGATAAAAAATGCAATTATTATTAAGAACGCATTATAAAAAAGTCCAATCAACCCCATGAAAATTGCGAGAGTTTTGCCTATTTGAACTGCCACTCTTGTAGCTTGTAGATAGGATCTATTCCTAGCTAATACTGCCCTTAATACTCGGCCACCGTCCATTGGAAAAGCTGGTATTAAATTGAAGCCCCCTAAAACGAGATTTATGTACGCAAAAAGTTTAAGGAACAGACTTGGGACTTGTTCAGTAACAACAAATGAAGGTAACAGAAATATAATTCCAAGAGCGACACTCACCAAAGGGCCAATTAATGCTATTGGAAGCTCAATTCGTGGGTTTTTTGGGATCTCGATAGACGAAACTCCTCCAAACAGATAGAGGGTTATGCTCTCTATTTTTATACCGTATCTCATAGCCAGAAGAGAGTGGCCAAGTTCGTGTAGCGTTACGCAACCAAATAGTCCAAGTGCAGCGGCGATTCCATATATATATGCATTGTGTATATTTCCAAATCCAATTGGAGATGGAGATATTGCAAAAATTACTGCAAAGAACGGGATAATGAGTAAAAACGATATATGAATACGTATAGGTATACCTTTTATATTGATAATTTGAAAGGACCACGGCATAAAAACGACCTATTGTATCCTATTATTTAATAAACTATATATTACTTTAGTCATAAAGCGTATGTGATTGTATTTCTGTAATAATTATAAGGGAAGCGTTATTATGCGAATTGAATTAACCCAGATTATGGATCTAAATGTCTACACCGATAAAGGTGAGTACATTGGAAAGGTGGAGGACATAAAGATAGATACAAACGAAAAGAAAGTAACAGGTATAGTAGTCGGAGACGTTAACCATAATCTTTTTGATATTAAATACAGATTTATCGTTATACCTTATCGTTTTGCAAAATCGATTGCCGATATCATACTCGTTAGTAGTGTTGTAAAGACGTTAATTTCTCGTGCCAAACCAAAAGAAGAGTCGTGATAAGAGTCGTGATGAAAGATCACGAGATCTATTCTAATTTGCGTGTCATCGCCCCATGCTTCATTAGGGCTGATGGAAGAAATTTCAGAAAGACGCTTACCAACTTAAAGTGCGAGCAGCCATATGATTTTCGATTTGTTAGGATTATGGTACATGCATCAGAGCTGCTCATACGAACAAGTGGATTGTCTCCCACACTCGCTTTCACTTTTTCAGATGAGATAAATTTACTTTTTTATAAGATGCCATTTAGTGGGAGGGTAGAGAAGTTAAATTCTGTGACCGCCAGTTATATCTCGAGCGCTTTTACGTTAAAAATGCCTCTCAACGCACCTGCAGCATTTGATTGTCGAGTTATCCCCATAAGTCCTGATGACATTCAACCCTACCTCGTGTGGAGGCAAGCAGAGGCTTGGCGAAACCACACGAACGCCTATGGATACTACTGTTTAAGAAAAGCCGGATCTAGTGCTAGAGAGGCGCACGAGAAGATGCGCCATATGTCGGCAAGTGAAATACACGA
>CAYYMO010000053.1:0-10848 GCA_964472955.1 uncultured Methanomicrobia archaeon
CAAACGGGTCATAATGATCGATGACTCGATAGTAAGAGGCACTACGTCAAGGAAGATAGTCGACATGGTACGAGCTGCTGGAGCAAAAGAAGTCCACATGCGAATCGGGAGCCCTCCGATAGTATCCCCCTGCTATCTCGGTATTGATATGCCTACTTATGGAGAGTTAATAGCTGCCCATAAAAGCATTGATGGCGTTAGACTTATGATAGGAGTTGACTCACTTAAGTACGTCACGCTTGAGGGCTTGATCGACGCTATTGGTCTTCCTCGCGAGAGACTGTGCCTTGGCTGTCTTACAGGGATCTACCCAATTGAACGACCAATTGAAAAGATCACACAGATGAAGCTTGATGAGTTTGAAAAAAATAACGAGAAGAGTGCCGCTGAAGTAAGCACCGCTTCAATCTAGGTTAACGATATCTTTTCTTAAATGTGTTTCGTTGGAAGTTTGCCACGTTGTGCCCCGATACCGACATTGGATTTTTCACGACAACATTTGACAATGCTTGGCCTGGAACTAGCAGTCAACACATTCCAATTTCAGTCTTTGATAAGCCTGTAATCTGCCTATAGATCATATCTAAAAAGCATTGCTTAGGTGGGGAGAAATTTATTTTTGAACTGCATACGCCAAACCCTTCGAAAATTGATTTAGGAACTAATTAGCCAAAATCTAGCAGTTTGTTATTACTAAGTAAATTCAGGAAGGTCAGCGTATGTATGAAAACTCCCATTAGTAAAAATCATAACAATAATGGTGCTACTAGTAGTCATAATTAGCTCCGACGCACAACAAAGTGTAGGATTACATCTATTCTCCTTTTAGCGCGCGACGAGTTCCCGATCATCCTCTTCTTTGAATTGAGGAGTCAAAAACAGATCACCTGAAACTTTTCAAGTGCACAGATTTTGTCATATTATGTGCTGACTGACGAGTACCCCAATTGCGCAAAAGTGGGTCCGACTCTGCTACGCGCACCAGAAAAACGATGCATACTGGGCACTCCGACCGTGAATCAAGGACGTGATCGGACAAATAGAGATTAAGTGCAGCAATGATACAGCCTGCCAATGTCTATTTGTGAGATGTGTGTTAAGTGGACGGTGTAGATTTTCTACACGTTTAGCAAAAGATAGATAACCTCACGCGGGAAGGATCCCAAGTTATGACGTCTTATTGGAGGGATGGCCTTTACCTCCTTTTTCATCAAAGCATTAAACAGCAGACGTTATCTTTTTACGTTTTGCGGATAATTGGAAATTAATAAAGCCAACACTGCTTCGTGCTCGAGATCCACAATCCTTCCAGTAAAAGCGAACGACTTAATGACAGGTAAACTCATCAAACTCATAGTGTTCAACGTTTCGTCTTCCAAGTACCATCTCAAACTCGACTGGTGTTAGCATCGGCACTTTAAAACTCCCGACGTCGTCTATCGCAATTCTCGGACAAGCCGTGTTCACATATATATCCGCGGGGAACTGGCAAAGAGCTGACGGCGTAACATCACGTAAACTAATGATATACGCTCCGTACCCCTCGTTTTGGGCTATATCTTTTAATTCCTCAGCACGCTTCATCCTTTGCTGTCCACTCTTAGTACAAACAATTATGCAAAATGTTCTTGCGTTCATCGCTCTCGAGATAACAGCATAGCGCTGTTTTATGATTGTTTCAGAATCAGGCATCCGTGTTTCGTTTAAAAACGGATCGGCTATTATGACCCGTTTCCCTGTTGCAAGTGATACGCCAAGAGGGTGGAAATTTCCACTTCCTATGTAGAGGTACTCATCGACCTCTATGGAACGGGCCACTGAGAAGTTGCATCCCAACACCTGCCCCTGATATTTAACCCTATTATCGCCCTTTCCAATAAAGCATTCAAATTCACCTGATTCGATTTCCATGCATGCTTTTTGCAATGTGTGTGCGTGCTGTACTGTCGTGATGAGTCCGACCTTTTTGCCTTTGAGCAGCTTTAAGGCTTTTTTTACGGCAGGAATGACATCTATGTTGCTTCTAACTTCAACGTAATACACATTTTTTGTTGACAATTCCGGGATCTCCGAGTGCCCGAAATGCACGAGAAAATCAGCATCCATCGTGAGGTCAAGGTCACAAGCACCGTAGCAAGGATCGCCAGAAATCAGAACTCTCACGTCAGTTTTCTTCTCGATCTCCCGTGCTATTCCGATACCATATCGCTTAAGCCCTTCAGGGAACTGTAAGCCGATTACTCTCGCCTTCCGCTCTAGTATTATATCGATGATCTTTCCGATTTCAAAATCCATAATTTGCAGTGCTATTTACGGGTTGCCTTTGCAGTATGATATTACCTTTACCCGATCGTTGACATCCACTTTTACTATCGTTTTCACGTCGTACCCTTCACTTCGGAGCCTCATTGCGCCATCGCCCCTTTCGATTACACAAACTGCTTTAACTGTGCTCGCTCCAGCAATTTTAAGGGCTTTCAATGTTGCGAGGAGTGTCCCGCCCGTACTAATGACATCATCAACCACGATCACTCGATCTCCGTGACGGATTCCATTAAGGTATAATGCGCCCTTTGAATATCCTGTCTGTTGCGTTATTTCGATCTCTCCTGACAAGCCATACGATTTCTTTCGCACTATTACCATTGGAATATCAGTGTCAAGCGACAACGCTGTTCCAATTTGTATTCCCATTGCTTCAATAGCAACAATTTTATCAACATTGAGGTCAGTGATACGCTTTACTCGGTCAATGATTTCACGCAGAAGTGCTGGTTCTAATTCAGGTACCCCATCTGTAACGGGATGCACAAAATAACGATAATCGCCCCTTCTGATTATGCGAGCACTTTCGAGGGATTCTTGAAGCATTGCTCACCTTTGATGCGCTGTAACAATTTCCTCAAGGTCGTCCATAAACTCGACAAGTATAGATTCAGTTATGTGAGGCATTATGACGAGTCGCAAGGCGTTATTCATAATTGATACGTGCCACCGTTTGGCAGTGAGCTTCAAAGCTACCTTTGACAGATGGGGCAATCGAAATGCAACAACATTCATGACAGGCTCGATTAGAGGGTAAACTCCGAACTCAGCAGCCCTTTCAATGCATAAATTCGTGAGACGCATGCACTCTGCTACCACATTCTTATATCCGTTATATCCAAGATGTTCCAGCACAGCGAGTGTCGCAGCTACCGATGCACCACTCCTTGTTCCTGTCATTGATCGTTCTACTGAGTAAAAAGTGTTCGTGCTGAGAGCTTCAAAGTCGTCTTCGTATCTGAAGAGAAGCCCTCCTGAAGGAATTGTGCTCATTCCCATTTTATGGGGATCTACGGTTAAAGACCGCACCCCATTGACGTTAAAATCAAATTTATAGTTCTTTTTAAGAAACGGTATGACGAGTCCGCCGAATGCAGCATCTACGTGTAAAAAGATGTCGTTTCGCCGAGCAAGTTTGGCAAGGGCAGAGATTGGATCAATGACACCAAGCGATGTTGTCCCTGCAATGCCGACTAAGCATGTAGTGTTATCATCTATGAGGCCCTCAACTGACGAAACGTCAACTGAGTAGTCATCATTAAGCTGTGCTTTCCGTAATTCGACACCAATAAAATCGCTTGCCTTGTTGAAGGACTGATGCGCTGATGTTGGAACTATTATGTTCGGTTCATCTTTTCCGTATATAAGCTTGCTCGCCCTGATTGCCTGTATATTTGACTCAGTTCCTCCGGTGGTGATGTACCCCACAGCTTCAGCAGACCCAAGGAGAGAGCCCAACATCGTAATCGCCCGCCGTTCGAATGCCGCAAGCTCTGGGAAAAGGTTTGGATCTCCAAGATTCGTATGCAGGTAATCCATGTGCGCCCGTACTGCGACCGGATGCGGATACGTGCACATCGAGCTAAAGACCCTTCTATAATCCCCGTTTAGCCCCATGTATGTTTTCACTTTAAATTAGTCTTTCATTTTCTTTTATTTGAATTTCGTGCCGCCTCGAGCATTATGCGCATTTCGGTTCTGGCGACCGCCTCCCTCACGCGCTCAACTGCATCAATGTTTGACGAGATGCTTGTAATACCCATCCGCACCAGCTTCTCAGCCATTTTCGGGTTCGAACCAGCCTGTCCGCATATCGATGATGATATTCCTGCCTTGTTACAGCGCTCGATCACATGCTGCATGAGTTTGAGCACAGCCGGATGTTGCTCGTTGTAGAGGTTCGCAACATTCTCATTGTTGCGGTCTACAGCAAGAGTATATTGAGTTAGATCGTTCGTGCCGAAAGACACAAAGTCTATGCCTTCTGCTATTAAATCATCTATGATGAGGGCAGACGCCGGTATCTCGATCATGATGCCCACGTCGACCTTTTCAAAGTCTATTCCGACTTCAACAATGAACTCCTTTGCACGCCTGACTTCATCTTGGTGCTGCACGAGCGGCAGCATTATTCCGATGTTTGTGTAACCATCATCTATAAGGTTTTTGAAAGTTTGAAGCTGCATTTTAAAGACTTCAGTGTCGGCAAGATCACGCCGTATTCCCCTCCACCCGAGCATGGGATTTGGTTCTATAGGCTCCTCCTCCCCCCCTTCCATCGCCCTGAATTCATCAGTTGGGGCGTCGAGGGTGCGAACCCATACAGGGCGCGGGAAAAATGCATCGACTACCGTCCGTATCCCTTTTTGTAGCTCTGCAATGAACTCCTCCTTCTTATTTTGTTCGATGTACCAATGTGGGTGCTTGTTCAATCCGAGGATCATATGTTCGACTCGTAACAGTCCTACGCCATCTGCTCCCGTAGCAATAGCACGATCAGTCGCCTCAGCGATCGATACGTTTACCTTTACTTCGGTAGCCGTTATTGACTTGGCTGTAGCTGCCATTGTCGAACTTGGTGCAGATTCTTTAACTTCGGCTTTTTCTATCCGGCCAGAGAAGACAAGGCCTTTTTCACCATCAACAGTAACAACCATGTCGTCTTTAAGTTTTAGCGTCGCTTCTTTAGTCCCCACAACAGCTGGAACGCCGAGCTCTCTCGACACGATGGCTGCGTGGCTGGTGAGCCCCCCCTCATCAGTTACGATCGCTGCGGCACGCCTCATTGCGGGAACCATGTCAGGTGAGGTCATCGTGGTTACTAGAATGTCGCCTTCGAGCACTTTTTCAAGGTGGTCGAGGGCTTTAACGATCTTCACCGTCCCCGATGCAAGACCGGGCGACGCAGCGAGTCCTTCGAGTATTTTTTCTCCACCTTGTTTTCGAATCGTCGTAACTGGCCTAGACTGGAGCATGTATACCTCGTCCTTTTCTATGCCCCACTCAACGTCTTGGGGCATGCTATAGTGATCCTCAACAATTTCACCAAGGTCGAGTATCGAGTAAATCTCTTCGTCACTTAAGACTCGTTTATTTCTCAGATCATCGGGAACGTCTTTTTTAACAGTCTTTCCAGTCTTTGGATCCTTTATGATCATGACGTTTTTCGTTGCAATTGAGACGTTGATTTTTCTCGAACGCCTGTCGATTATATAAGTATCAGGCGATACCGTTCCTGATACGACTGTTTCTCCAAGACCCCAAGAGGCTTCAATTACTGCTTCGGGGGCACCAGTCGTTGGGTTTGAGGTGAACATTACACCGGCTTTATCAGAATCCACCATCTTTTGGACCACAACTGCAATATTAACTGATTCGTGGCTAAAGCCCTGCTTTTCTCTGTAAAATATTGCGCGAGCACCGTAGAGAGATGCCCAGCATTTTTGTACAGCTTCTATCACCGCTTCTGTACCTTTCACATTTAAAAACGTCTCTTGTTGTCCAGCAAAGCTCGCTTCAGGGATATCCTCTGCTGTGGCACTCGACCTCACAGCGACAAACGTTTCTGCGCCTTCCCTCTTCGTGAGCTCTGCGTATGCTTTTGCGATCTCATCGCGGATATTCTGGGGCATCCTAGTTACAAGCACTAGTTGTTTTGCCTTTTCAGATGCACGAGCTAAGTCTGCCGTATCATCGACATTAACGTGCAACGCGCTAAAAATATCATTAGCAATATTGGTCTCATCGATAAAATGTCTGAACGCTTGCGCCGTTACGCAAAACCCGCGGGGAACAGGGATTTCAGCATTAATCATCTCCCCTAAACTCGCGCCTTTCCCCCCCACCGTGGAGACATCTTCAATGCCCACGTCCTCAAGCCATACAACGATTGGTTCATATTTCATAATAACGGCATCCTTCCCATTTCTGGCTTTTAATTGAGTCGATAGTTACATAAGCCTTTCTGGCAAAAAAGCAAGTACTTCAACGGAACTTAATAACCATGAAGCCCGATAAGTAACAGATCAACATCGAAGAGGACAAAGCGAATGAAGGTACTTATTTGCGACCCTCTATCTCAAGAGGGCATAGATATTCTACAACGAGAAGCAGATGCCGATGTAATTACAGATCTTACCCCTGAACAATTAATCCACGTCATAAAAGACTATGACGCGCTTATCGTCAGAAGTGGGACAAAAGTCTCGCGAGAAATAATAGAGGCGTCGAACTTAAAGGTCATTGGTCGTGCAGGCGTCGGCGTGGACAACATCAACGTTGATGCTGCCACAGCTAAAGGAATAATCGTAATCAACTCACCTGAAGGCAACATGATCTCGGCAGCAGAACATACAATAAGCTTGATGATGGCTCTCTCTCGTAATATACCTCAAGCGACTCAGTCAGTGAAAAGTGGTGAGTGGAATCGCTCGAAGTTTACAGGGGTTGAACTTTTTGGGAAGACGCTCGGCGTGCTGGGGCTAGGGCGAATAGGTGCAGAAGTTGCGAAGCGCATGAGGGCAATGGGGATGAATGTGCTTGCTTATGACCCTTTCGTTACTGTGGAACGAGCAAAAGAACTTAGGGTAGAGGTTACATCGCTTCAAGGCGTGCTTAAGAATTCAGACTATATCACCGTTCACACCCCCCTCACAAAAGACACCCATCACATGATCGGAATAAAGGAAATTGAAATGATGCGCGATGGGGTGCGGATACTCAACGTTGCTCGAGGTGGAATTATCGACGAAGACGCACTTTACAAGGGGCTTGTCACGGGAAAGGTTGCAGGAGCTGCCCTTGACGTCTTCGAACACGAACCCCCGATTGGCAATAAGCTCATGACTCTCGATAACGTCATCATGACACCACACCTTGGTGCATCGACCGTGGAAGCACAAATCAATGTCGCTATCTCTATCGCAGAACAGACGTTACTTGCATTAAAGGGTGAACCGGTGCGAAACGCTGTCAACGTCCCCATTCGAGCGGAAACCTTTGGCGCAATACGCAGCTACATGCCACTTGCGGAAAAACTCGGAAAATTTTGCATCCAGCTTGTTGAGGGGCAAATTCAGGGAATTGAGGTTATTTATAATGGTGAAGTAGGACAGTGCGACGTCCATCCGCTCACTATAGCAGTGATCAAGGGCGCGCTTGACCGCGTCCTTCAATCGCCGGTGAACTTTGTAAACGCAGAGATGTTTGCAAAGAAACGGGGTATACGGATGTCTGAGACGAAGACAGGAGCGGTTGAAGACTTCACGAGCTTAATAACAGTACGTATTAAAAGCGATAGAGGAGATTGGTCTGTTGCTGGAACGTTATTCCGGGGTGACCAACCGAGGATCGTAAAAATAGGAAATTACCACGTCGACGCAGAAACTGAGGGCTGCATGCTTATTACGTCACACATCGATAAGCCGGGTGTTATCGGCAGGGTAGGCACATTACTTGGTGGTAACAACATCAATATCGCTGGCATGAACGTTGGGCGCGACAAAGTAAGGGGGAAAGCGGTCATGGTCTTAGCGCTCGATGATCCACTCACAGAAGAGATCCTCGCCGGCATAATTGCGCTAGATGGGATTTCAACCGCTAAATCAGTAGTACTATGAACGGTTTAAGTTACTTTTCTGGTTTCTTTTCAGTAGAGACCAATCTCAAGTAGCTTTTATACTATTTAGCCAACAGATCATTGAATGGGACAATCCTTCCTCGATATAATATATCAAGGTAGAATAGCACTTTTTACAAGTACGTCGGATAACGACTTACTACCTAAGTTATAGTTTCTTAATGCATTAGTTGCCAGGCTCTTTACTGTTAGATTTGTCGAGTCTGAGAGGCTCGCCTATGTGTGAGCTCACTTCTCCCGTCTCAAGACAATTACGACGCACCCCCCCCAAAAACAGTAGATAATAATTTTTCAACATGGGCTAAAAAATCACTTACGAGTTTACGCTTTTTTTAATCAAGTCCAAAAGCTCCGTTTTATTCCGTACGAGTTCCTTTTGTTTGGGGCCTTTTCCTTTATGTATAGTTGCATATACTTCAGGCACCTCGCCTTCAGTTACACCCATCAATCCCTGTATTATCCCGCTAAAGATGTCTCGAGTTTTTCGCTCATCAAGAGTAACATGCCCAAAGTTTCTAAACCACATTTCGACCTTCTTATCTTCCGAAATTATAGTTATTTTTCGTATCTGCTTTTCCCACCAGAGATGAATCATAATCTCATAAGTCTTCTGTTTTATCGCGATACCTCCTTTACTGTCAATGAAAAAAAGTTACATTAGACTGCTAACTCATACACGCGGAACGTACTTGCATATTTCTATAATTCTCTTTTCCTTCACTATTTCATGCTTGCCACAATGTCTGTAGCTGATAGCAACAGACGATAACAATGCGCGCCCGTGCGTCTACCATCCTGCTGGAACAACGTTCTGAGATATTATATCATTAACAGAGCTCTTACGTTAATACCCGTGTATTTTTTGAGAGGCTTTGCACCTGTGTCTTAGTTTTGCATTTTTCGTTTTCTGCAGAAATCATGTTGATCTGAGGGTAGATATTACCTACGATGGCTTTAACTATGCAAGAAGTAAGTTCCCTGCTAAATGTAATGCACTTTAGGCCTAAAAAGGCATAATTTTTACAAGGCCCACCCTTACAGCTCTTGTAGAACATTTTAGAAATATATTTTTTCTACAAAAGTGTGACTTTTAACTGTTAGGACTGAGACCCTCTTAAGTTTTAAAAACGAACAATCGAAAAAACTAATAAGAACCACGTAAAAAGCACGAAGTCCGTTCTTTGATTGGTATGCGCTCCGGCATTGCTGACTCGACTTAGGCTAATTTAGTTTCAACATCTATATTAAAATTTTTTTGTGGGGCAGTGACTTGTCTCTGCGACTAAATTAGTTTGTTTGCTTTTCTATCAGAGTTCCGTGAGTCTTCTTCATTGCATCTTTTACACTGCGAAACGTCATTATGGATTCCCTCATTCTAGTTACGTGACAATAGCCTCCATCAGTTTAGGCTACTAACTAACTGCAAGGACGACATGTCGATATCGAAGCACATTACCGTTCTAGCAGTTCTGGGCTTTAAAACAAGATTAACTTTCAAGTGGCTACCATTTGGAACCATCTGAAAGTACATGCTCTTGTCAGGGTTTTCCATATGTGTGAATTCTGCCGCAATATCTGATGCAAAAGCCTCAGCCTCTTGAGTAGATTCAAATGTTCTCGCAACTCCTTTAGCTTCAAATAGAAGGATTGGAATTGAACTATGCTCGCACCCAGTCACGCTAAGTTCAGATAGACTCT
Source organism: uncultured Methanomicrobia archaeon (assembly GCA_964472955.1). Taxonomy (GTDB): domain Archaea; phylum Halobacteriota; class Bog-38; order Methanoflorentales; family Methanoflorentaceae; genus DASPRZ01. Next base: position 9,662 of record CAYYMO010000053.1, read on the forward strand.
CACTGATTCTCTTTTCTTGCCATTGAAAAATAGTACATTTTACATTTAGCAGTTGCTGAATTAGATCAACGTGATCGTGCATCGTGTAATCACTAATGCTTAAAGTTTCTTCCATCATCTTCCCTTTTTTAAATACACTCTTTTGCTGTGACATGAGAGACACTTAACAGATTGTCGCTATCTTTACGACAAGACTATTTCAAACGTTTCTTAAATATGCATCTAACAAAAATTTTTTGTAAATCTATTTCCCGTTAAACTGAATCAATGACAAGGCTACGCAGAAAAGTGTATGGCTGTCGACATTGTATCTAGGCCCTATTTCAAGAGGGGTGTGCGTCACATCGCATGGCTAAAAGAGACCCATCACTTTGATATGTGATCTGGCAGAGTAGGTGAGAGGTCTGTGATTATCTTTACTCTTTTATAATGTTATCATTTTTTTATCGAATATCGGTTTGTGCCGCATAATTGATTCAAGCTTAGAAACTACACTTGTTTCGTTTATCTCTTTAAACTCCACTACATATTACTAATATAAACAAGTTGCCTTCAATCATTACAATGATTTCAGCTGATTTTATTTGTGAACTTATTTACCCCATTTCTGCAACCGAGATTTTACCACATCTCATTTGACACTAATTTCAACGTAATGTGAAAATCAGTACAGAAGACAACCGCCGAAAACAAGTTACATCCTTCTTTCTTCCTTAATACGATGAATTAGATCGCAGCTGTGCTGAAAACGCCTATCATACTGACAATGTGTAGGAATAAGTTTGATAGTTTGCCATAGACTCTCTAGTCTACAAACCGTGCAACGTCAACGTGTAGCAAGGCAAATTTTAGCGCAAAAAATATGGGCTATTTTTAGTGCTATACGATAAAGGCTGATAGAAATGCCTTGTTGTATACACCAATCTCACCTTTGATTCATCTCATGTAAGTATCTATTAAACGGAAGAGGGGCAAAATCTACTGAGTTTAGACTGAGCTCATCAAAACTTTTATGCAACCCATCGCATATATAAAAAAGCCATGGAAGAAGAGCTCATTCAGGAGCTTGAAGTTTTTGGTCTCAATGAAAAAGAAGCACATCTCTACGTGATATTACTCAAATACGGTGCAAAAACTTCCGGCGAACTAGCAAAGGTGCTGAACAGCTATCGAATGGACGTTTACCG
>CAYYMO010000054.1:0-4214 GCA_964472955.1 uncultured Methanomicrobia archaeon
GGCCCTGTAAACCATGGTGCCGCCTTAGCAAATAAAATCCCAGACTCACTGTTGCTTCTTTTAAATCCACTGCTCGGCAGACCAGCGGTTCTGCAGCTGAAGACGGACAGCGACACCGTTAAAGCCTTGGAGTCCCACCACCTCGCCCCCGGCGTCACGTACCGGGTCATTGTAGGAGATAACGATAATAATTGTCTTGGATTTGGATCTGACATTGCTACTTCTAACGAAGTGAACTTCTTCGGATTACCCGTAGAGATGTATTATCTCTTCGTTAAGGGACAGACATGGGCGAGTCTACCAGGTTGCACGTGCAAACCATTGCCTGCGTGGGAGGCGCCTCGGGGATGCTGTTATCTCACCCTCCGTGGCGATGGAGCGGTGGCGAATGTACAGAGTTGGATCGATAGTGCTGACTTCCGATCTTACACAGGCCTTGACCATATTGGGTTACTTCGGGATAGAAATGTGACTAATTACGTGCTCGCTTGCGCTGAGAACCCTAATATGGTGGGGCACAAAGTCGGTTTAGATTCCTTCTTATATCCAAGCGATCCCGATGCCCCTCGCCCCTAAGTGATCATCCTGCGACGATAAACGTATCGAGACGTGGGCTCGCGTCTCTGGAGACGTGGGCTCGCGTCTCTGGACATAAAATCCCTGGAAGCCCCGTGCGAACGCTCGGGGAGAAGTCACTTGATCTTCTTGAGAAACTCAAGCCACCTCTTCTGAGCGTCGACCTTTTCACTAACGGCGATATGAGAGTAGTCGTGCAACATTCCAGTCTTTTCAATATCCCTTAATTCTACCGCTGCCCGAATAAGCCCACACGCTTCAACGTACAGCTTGAGTGCTTCTTCTTCGGTAATGTCGGCGCTTTTGATCTCGGACTCCTCTTCACGGATTTTCTTTTCGATCTTGTAGTGGAGCAGATCCACCGCAGCAAACTCTTCCGGGGTTAGTGGGCCTTTGGTGGTTATGAGTCTCCACATGAACTCATGCAGAGGGATGATTTCGCCTTCAAGCTCGACCTTCTCTGGGATTTCACAGCCGATAAAGGTACACATCCGAGTGAGTTTAAAGATAAGCTTTTCGCGTTCTTCTTTTGTCAGTTTCCCGTCTCCAGAAAGGTGCATCCCCCATACTTCATCTGACATGGCTTGTTCTTCACATCCTTTTAACCGTTAATTCCTTTTTTCCCTGCTCTGCAAGGAGTCTTGGATCTACAGTCTCTGTTGAGGAGGGGCTTGATGCAGTCGATTATCGGCAAACCCCCGCTCGAGCGTATGCAACCCGATCCCTGACATCCCGACCCGAAGAACGTCTGGACATTATCGTTCGTCAGTCGCACCAGCAAGTGTCTCGTTTATCATTGTGATGATTATGCCTGGCACAAGACCGTTGTTTTTATTCATTTCCGCCACTGTTTCAAGTGAGATCCATTTAGCTCCCGTCACGCCATTTCCGGCGACAGGAAATCCACTTACGTATTTCGCTTCATAACAAATGAGTATTACCTGCTTATCCCACTGAGTATCTGGATCATAGGAAACGTACGCCTTAACCTGGCGGATTATGTCAACTTTAACACTTGTCTCTTCGTAACACTCTCTCGCAGCACACTCATCAAGTGTCTCGCCCATTTCAAGCTTCCCGCCGGGCAACACCCATTTTCCCGCCCAATATCCGCTCTGTTGTTCTACCATAAGCACGAGATTGTTTCTAATGGTGCAGGCCACACAGCCGGTCATATATTTGCCCTTCATCACTATAAATGAAGGGCTTTTTGCTTATCAAACTACGTCTTGTGTGATGCGCTAAAGTCATCAGCGATAGGACAAAAATTGGGGGGTCCTATCAAGAAAGATGCACACGTTTGGCACCACTAAACCGACCAATTGATCAGAGCCAATTCCATCTATCTATCTAAGATCTATCTATCTAAGATAAGAGAATGCGGGATTTAAAAAAACAAGGAATAGAACCACAATGGGTAGATTTATATGGAAATTGTTATTTATCGCTAGTAAATGATGAAAGTTGACGAAATTGAGGTTGACGAAGCTGTCAGAAATTTTATAACTGACAAGGGAGGAAATTATCGAGTCACAACTACTTGTTCCGGGGCCATCATTTTACCAACTTCAGTAAGTCCTCCTAAAGAAACTGACATCACGATAAAAATTGGTCAAAGTACTCTCTATGTGTCCGTATATCAAGCACGCTGGATAAAGCGCATAGATAAGCGAATGCTGTACTATGTGAGGTTCTGAGATTAAATAACAAACTGAGCACTATTCTATTTTTATATCAACGACTGTGGTTGTTTAGTGATTTCCCGATGCGCTCACGGTATCAACTTATGATCAAAGCGCCATACTTTCACCCATCTGTATCGCGCGCCGCATCTCCTCTTTCAACGCAGGTGGCAACCCTTTTATGTCAACGTCAAGGAATCCTCGAACAATTGCAGCCGTCGCCTCGTCTTCACTCAGCCCCCTCGTCATAAGGTACGCTATTTCTTCTTCCGCAATTTTTCCAACTGCTGCTTCGTGAGACATCTCAACGCCGGGTACTGCCCCATCAAGCTCAGGTATAGCGTAGACTCTTCCGTGCTCTCCGAGGATGAGTCCCCGACATTCGAGATGCCCTTTGACATCGGGGCTTAACCCTGTAATATTTCCTCTTGAGATTACCTCGCCACCATTTGTGATGACCCTTGATATCACATCTGATTTGCACTCTTTTGCATCCAGTATGACCCTTGCGCCCACATCCATGTGAGAACCTTCCGTTGCATAGAGTAGAGAAGACGATAATGCCGTGGCGTTCTCGCCCACGCACTTAAATACAGGGTACATCTGTAAGCTCTTGACTGGCTTCATGCATACATAGTTACTGATGAACGTGGCATCCTCTTCGATTATTGAGCCGCTCCTTGGCCTTACTTCCACGTGTGGCCCCCAGTTGTGTATCATAGTAAATGAGAGCTTTGCGCCTTTTTTCACATAGAACTCGGACACGCCTATGTGTATGCCATGCGTGACATCGTCCGAAGTCCTGCACCCAGATATTATGTGTAGCTCTGAATCCTCTTCGGCTATTATTATGTTATGAACGTTCTGTGAGAGACTCTCGCGCGCGATAAACATGCAGGCTTGTATCGGCATAATGACCTTTGCGCCTGATTTTACCCTTATGAAATATCCGTCGCTCAACTCGAGGGCTGCCTTTGCCGTATATTTATCGGCGTCCACAGCGACGGCCTTCCACCAGTAATCCTTAAGCCAATCATACTTGCTCAGCGCCTCAGTTGTACTGAGTACCTCCACGTTTTCAGAAGTAGCCTTTGAATAAACTACGCTTGTGTCGAGTTGAAAGTATGACCCCCCCCGCTCCGCCTCGGCTGCGTCGACTCCTACGCTCAAGGACATTCGCTGATAGTCGGGTGAGAGCATCTTAAGTTCTTGAACCTTCGTATGCTCTGGCGCTTTTGAAGTGTACACTTTAAGCTCGATGTCTGGGCCGTAAGTGGCTTTCTTTTCGGCTGCTCGCTTAGCTTTTTCCTTTATCTCTTCTACCTCGGACATTTGACACACTCCTCGTACCCAAGCTCACATATGTCGTGCAGAAGCTCCCCGGGATTTCCTGAACAGGCGATTTGTCCGTTTACAAGAACGTGCGCCCTATCAGCTTTCATGAAGTTCAGAATATACCCCGCGTGCGTTATGATCAGTCCTGCCTTGCGTCTCTCCTTTGAGCGCTTATCCCTGTCAAGAAGTCTGTTTATCCCGTTTCCCACGAGTTCAATGTTCTCAAGGTCGACACCTGAATCTGGTTCATCGAGGAGGACTAAATCAGGGTCCTGCGCGAGTAACTGTAGAATTTCGGTGCGCTTTACTTCACCGCCGGAAAATCCAAGGTTTATATCACGGTTTAAGAACTCTTTTGTGATGTTCATTGTCGCCGCGAGGGCATCAATATCGACCTTCTTTCCACGATGGATTACCGCGGTTTCAATTACGTCTCTCAACTTCACGCCATGAATTGCCGGCGGATGTTGGAATGATATACCAATTCCGAGCTTAGCCCGCTCGTTAATAGGCATTTCCGTGATATCTTTTCCCTTAAAAAGGATGCGCCCCTTAGTTATTTCATATCTAGGGTAGCCCATTATGGTAAGCAGCAGTGAGGTCTTTCCGGAGCCATTTTGC
>CAYYMO010000055.1:0-4916 GCA_964472955.1 uncultured Methanomicrobia archaeon
CCGGGTTTCGATGTAGCTATACCAATAATGACACAAGGTTCATCATCAATAACTACGTAACGCCCTACTTTGAGCGTTCTTATTTCTGTTTGCTCCTTCATAGTGAGCTATACCACAACATTTAATATAAATTTATTTAGATTTGCTCGGAGATAATCAAATAATGCACTGGCTGCGCTCGTATAAAGACCGTCACTACATGCCATAACAGGCTATCTTCAAACAGAATTTATCGATAAATCGTGAAATTTTTACGAGTCGAAAAGCAGCATCTGCTGTAATATTGTACGTTTCTGTGTAGGTTGATCACAAAATCAACATCAACGCTAACGGCGATTACGGTCTACAACGCAAGGAATATCCCCTTATCTTTATAGGGGGCTATCGTAAGGTAAGTGCACAAAACTTATCAAGAAGTTGGTGCTGCATGAAAGAGATATTACAAGCCAGTATACCGTTAGTACTTTTATGATTAAAGGTTAGCATTTAAGTAACTGATATAAACAATCCATCATTATTATTTGTAAATGCTAAAACTTTGTAGACTTATAGCAAATGAAGTTGACCTGGCTCTGTCAAACGGGGTTGAAAAACCGTGGGAAATCGTGAAAATTGGCGCCGATGGAACTCCTACAGCGAGAGTGGACCAAGTGGCAGAGGATGCCGCGATTATGGCGTTAAAAAATCAAGATATTGCAGTTCGAATAGTGAGTGAAGAAGTCGGTGAACACGTAATAGGTGAAAGCCCTGAGTACACAGTCGTGCTTGACCCGATAGATGGCACTTACAATGCACTAAAGAATATCCCATTTTACTCGATATCAATTGCTATAGCTAATAATGACCTAGCTCACATAAAGTTTGCTTATATTCGTGACCTTTACACCAAAAAGGAGTACTGGGCATCAAAAGGTGGGGGGGCATATTCCAACCATGTGCAGTTACGTGTTTCCGACACAAATAACCTCAATGGATTTAGCGTTAGTATATACGGCTACAAGAGAAACGTTGAGAGAATGATAAGACTCACTAATCACATAAGGCGGGTCAGAATTCTCGGCTGCGCTTCACTTGAGCTTGCACTTGTCGCTGCTGGTAAGCTTGATGCATTTGTTGATTTGAGAGGCTCGCTGAGGGTCACAGATGTGGCAGCTGGTATACTTCTTGTACAAGAAGCAAGAGGAGCTGTTACAGACGATTGTGGACGAGAACTCACTACACCTCTCGATGTGATGCAAGGTGTCGAGATTGCAGCTTCAAATGGCGCAAAGCATGGAGAAATTCTACGGTACCTCCAAAGGTGTGGCGAGAAATGAGAATAGGCATCGTTTCAAGGTGTGATGTGCGAAAGGCACTACAACTTGCCGGTGATATCGGGGAACACCTTAAGGAGTGCGCTGAGATCGTGTATGATAAAGGCACTGCAGACAAACTAGATGAACGCGGTGTAGAGCTTAAAAAGCTCGAAGTTGACGTAATAGTAGCAGTTGGAGGTGATGGAACAATATTGCGAGTGCTTCAGAATATTTCACGCCCTATTCCGATAATCGGTATAAATATGGGAAAAGTTGGATTTTTAGCTGAAATAAGCCCGGAGAATGCGTTTTACGCGGTTGACAGGCTTATCAAAGGGTTTGAAGTCTCAGCCCAATCAAGGCTTGCGATTTCCATAAACGGCAAAGAACTGCCGCCGGCTACTAATGAAGCAGTTATTGTCACATCGAGACCAGCCAAGATTCTCGAATACAGAATTGAAGTTGATGGGAGCCTGCTCGATGATCTGAGAGCTGACGGCGTTGTCGTTGCGACGTCCACAGGATCAACTGCGTACGCTATGAGTGCCGGAGGGCCCATTGTTGATCCTAGAGTCGACGCATTTATAATTGTTCCGCTCGCGCCTTACAAGCTATCGGCCCGACCTTGGGTGATTTTTGGTGAGAGCACAATCAATGTCAAGATGATGGGAAAAGACGCAGTTATAGTAATAGATGGACAGTACAGCGAAGTAGCCCATAAAGATGACGTACTGACGTTTAAGAAAGCTGATACGGAATCACTTTTTGTGGTAGGAGAGAGGAGTTTTTTTGAAAAAGTTGCTGCAAAACTTAGGTAGTGAATTAGTTATTATAAAAATCGTTGGAACTCGTCACTTCAGTTGTTTGTTAAACAACTGAAGTGCAGTTGCTTTCATCATTTGGGTAAAATCACTGCTCTCACATCACATCTTTTCCATACCTTTTAGAATGTTTTGGGCTGTTTTCCAAGAATGCCGTGCAAAATCGGGCAGCTGGCCATATTCACATACCCAACTTCTTAAGAACTCTATGGTGGTAGGGTCTGATGGATAGCCACTTCCGATCTTTAGGCCTACCCTCTCTTCAAGCTCTCTGATCCATTTGTCCCTCGCTACCTTTGCAATTATTGACGCAGCAGAAACAATGGGACGAGTTTCATCGGCTTTATGCTCAGCAACGACGTTAGAAACCCCACTTTCACGTGTTACACTTTCTGCAAACCTTGAAGCATCAACATCGCTTGCGTCTATATACGCACAGTCAGGCTTTAGATTGCGTAGTACGTAAGCGTGAGCCTTCATCACAATTTCGTTCATTGTCATGATGCACCTCAGTTCGTCAATTTGTGCTGCAGTGATTTCGTGCACTAAGCAATCACAAATTTTCTGTATCCGGACAGCTAGTAATTCTCGCCTTTTCAGCGAGATCGCTTTAGAATCTCTTACCCCCATATTTCCTATCCGTCGGAGCGAAGTTTCATCAATCATGACACCTGCTACGAACATAGATCCTATAACAGGCCCTTTGCCAGCTTCATCTACTCCAACTATTTTCATGCGTAAATACTGTCTAAAACAGGTGACGAATGCCGAGCAAGAGCTTTGGATTCGCCATTAGTAAGTGCTTTAATAGCCCTGCAGAGGTCATCTCTTCAATTTTTACACCTTGAATTGACCGTGCGAGCTTGTTGAATTCTTCATCAGACAGGCGCATGAAGAACTCCTTGACCTTGTAATTACGCTTCAATTTCTTGCCAAATGAGGCGCGCCACGCGGTTTCGTATTCCGCAAGGACTTTTGTTGAGGCGTCGTTTTCACGCACGGCCTTCATTGCCACGTCGCCGGCGATCTTTCCGCCTTCCATCGCGTTTATGACTCCGCCGCCCGTGAGGGGGTCACAGTGGTGTGCGGCGTCACCTACCAGCATCAATCCGTTTGCTATCGTAGATTTGAGTTCATCGCTTACAGGAACGGCGCCCATCACCAGTTCCACTGGTTGTCCTTCGGGAAAGATCTTCGATGCGAACTCGTTGAGGTAGTCTACGGGACGTTTTCCGTTTAATCTGTTTGCAACGACGCCGAGCCCGACATTCGCCGTCCTGTTGCCTTTCGGGAAGACCCACGCGTAGCCTCCCTGAACCGGTGAGCCCAGATAAAAATCGCAGTAGTCTTCTGATGCATCGACGTTTGCCATGTGATACTGGGCGCAGCTTCCGATATCCTTGAGCTTAAGGGTGGTGTTTATCCCGGCCCACCGTCCGACTTTCGACTCGACGCCATCGGCACCGATCACGACCTTTGCGCGGATGTCAAAGTCTTCTCCAAGCCGGTTGATTTTTACGCCTTGTACCACGTTGTCTTCCGTGATGAGGCCTGTGGCGCGGGTGCGCACCATGACGTGTGCTCCTGCCCGGGCTGCGCTCTTTGCGAGTTCCCGATCGAAGAGCTTGCGTTCGAGGACGTAGCCTACTTCGCTTCCTACGAGCGCTTGTGATAGCGCTTCCGATAACTCGACCATCGTCCCATCGGGGGAGTAAATGCGGGCGCATTGTGGTTCGCCTGCAATCCATTTCTCGTCGGGCTGAATGAATTTCTGTAGCCCCGTTTTCTTGACGCCTTCGGCGCAGCGGACGGGTGAGCCGATCTCCTGTCGCTTTTCTAGTAATAAGACATCGCACTCTTCGGCGGCGGTCCGTGCGGCGATGGATCCTCCTGGTCCGGCTCCGACGATGACGACGTCGTACTCGTCTTTCATGGTTCGCCTTCCGCGGTGAGGGCGCCTACCGGGCAGACGGTGACGCAGGCGCCACAGTGTCCACATTTTTCTATGTTTACTGTGATCATCGTTGTTCTCCTTGTGAGGGAGGTATTGGTGTTTTGGTGCTTGCAAAATGTAACAAACGAATAACGAGGCAAAACAGCCAATGAGCAGATAGCGATTTCTAGTCTCCTATAGCTACATCATCCTATATATCTAAGGTCTTCTTCACTCGCAACTTCTCCGGGAGCTAGCCCCATCTGTTCCATCTCTCGAAGTCGCGCCGCGATTTTCTCCATTTCTTTTGCGCGCTCTTCAAGTGCCTGCATATTTATATCCAAGTTTAACGCTGCAGAAAGGATGCTCATCACAGCTTGGGCACTCTTTGGATCAACCAAGTAGCCAGAGGTCTCACCCATGAGGCACACCGCATCAATTCCAACCAAGCCTCCAAGTCCAAGAAGTAGTCCAGAAGCTCCAATGATACCTCCCCCCGGCTCGTTCTCCTTAAATACTACACCGTAGCTCTTCATTTCCTCAACGAGATCTTTATTATTCACCGCTCCTAATACAGCAGGTTTCTCCACGAGTTGCCCTAGCCCATAACCTCCGAGCGTGTATATTCTCGTCACGCCATATTGCTTTGCGATTTTTAGGTATGTATCAGTAAGCTCATAATGACCCTCGTTGGTCGCACTCTGGTGGTCTCCGACGAGTATGAGGAGATCTAGATCTTTATATTTTACTGCATAAAATTCACACTTGACGAGTCTCACAGTGCCATCCGAGAGAACTAATACTTGTGGAGGAAAGTGTGTCGAATAAACTTCAATGATTTTTTTAGCTCCGAGTTCATCAATTATA
>CAYYMO010000056.1:0-4645 GCA_964472955.1 uncultured Methanomicrobia archaeon
GACAAATTCCTGGATAAGGCTTTCGTGTTTCGCCTTGAGACTATCGGGCGTTTCGGCGCGCAGTTTCTCGACGTCACCGGTCGGCACCAAGCCGGAAGCCAAGTTGACACGCTAATAGAGAAATTAAAGGCCGAGGGCGAGATTCGGACCGGAGACCTCCGCCATGTCAAGGCGAATGAGAATTATGAGAGCTCTCAAGATATCTAATAACCTTCTCCACATCCTTTTTGAAGATGCCAACTCGTTTGAATTGGAGCGCGCATACGTTGACTTTTGAGTGCATGATATCTCTCTATCCATTAACGCCCTTAGTGCAACCACGCTGAAAAGCAGGTGTTTCTATCGTATGCCTCGTAAAATGAGGATTAAAGGTATATATTCTCTCTCTAATAAGTTGAACACCTATAAAAAAGAGCTTAAGAGAGGATGAAAATGGAAGCAGGGAAATTTTATGTGTTACCCGCTCTACCGTATGGATATAAGGATTTAGAGCCCTACATATCTGAAACGCAACTGATGCTACACCACGACAAGCACCATCAAGCGTACGTCAATGGCGCAAATGCGATACTTGAGAAATTCGACAAAGCACGAAAAGAGAACACCGACGTGGATGTGAAAGCCACGTCAAAAGAGCTGTCATTCAACATAGGGGGGCATCTGCTGCACTCAAAATTCTGGCCCAATTTAGCACCGGCAGGTAAGGGGGGTGGCAAGCCAGGTGGCAAGTTGGGCGATGCCATTGCTAGCGAGTTTGGCAGTTTTGAACGATTCAAAAAGGAGTTCACCCAAGCTGCCGTAAGCACTGAGGGTTCCGGATGGGCAGCGTTAGCGCTCTGTCACCTTACCAACAGACCGTTGATAGTGCAGATAGAAAAGCACAACGTCAACATATACCCTGGCGCTAGGATAGCAATGGTGCTCGACGTCTGGGAGCATGCATATTATCTTGACTATAAAAACGAAAGACCCAAATTTGTGGACGCGTTCTGGAGCATCGTAAACTGGGATGTGGTAAACGAAAGATTTGAAGAGATATTGGGATGCCACTGTGGGGATAAGTGAACCTCTGCGTGCTCTAAAAATGCAAACGCACGAGAGAGCCTAATTTCCTAAGTGTTCTAAGATCGTTCATTCAGCTTGAATTGAAACCCCGGCGTGTAAGTATATCATGGTTTCAGGAATGTAATCTTCTCACACGGATCACCACTCTACAATACTTCCATCGCCGTTTTCACCCTTTTTTATATTTATCTGCTGCTTCGTGTAGGCGCCAAAAGTCTCATCATGACTTATAACGATAATCTGATTAAGCCCAGTAATTGAACCGATCTGTCTTGCAAGGTTATCGCATCTGTCCTCATCAAGGTGTATTGTGGGCTCATCTAAAATGAACAATCCAAGTCCTCCCAGTACCCCTTGAAGGGCGAGCCGGACAGCAAGACATGCGGAGGTCTTCTCTCCCCCGCTCATCTCGTAAAGCGATATAACATCGTCCCCAACTGTTTTGAAAATAAGATAATCTTCTTGCCAATGGAGTTCTGAGCCGTCCTCAACCATCTGCCTCCAGTGCCGTGCTGCATGCTGGCTGACTTTTCCGGTAAAGGCAGAGCGCATTTCACTCAATTTTTTAAAACTTTCCCTAATTTCATCGAAAAAGTTGTTATCGGCAATTATCTCATTGAGTTCAACTTCTAGCTCCATGAGTTCTTCTTTCTTTTGTTCAAGGGTTCTCTCGTATTCTTTCCCTATATCAATTTCTTGTATTAACTGCGACTCTTTTCCTTTCATTTCGCCGAGCTTACTACGTTTCCGATCATATTCATCATCAATTCTCAAATGCTCATCTCGGTTGTATGAGCTCTCTTTGGCTTTAAGTTCTTGATTCGTTCTTTCGTAGACGTCTTCAAGTGATTCAAGAGAAGCCTTATAGCTCTCACATCTTTGAACTGCACTTTCAAATCGCTCTGACGTTTTAAGAGACGTCGTGTATGCATCATAATCAGGCGTGATTTCCTTAAGTTCCCGATCAAGCTTTTGTTCAGTATCTTCGTTTCCGCCTCTTTCGACCAAATCGGCTATTTTAGCATAAGCAGCTTCTATCTCCAATCTCAACGATGCTCTTTTGATGTCTATTTCTTCAAGCTCTCTCACAACCAAAGCTCGATCAACATTTTCAACTTCGAACTTCACCGAATTATATTCCTCGAACCTCGGTTTTAACTTTTCAAGAGATGCGTTTGCTTCCGCAATCTCTGCTGATTTGTCGCCTATTGAGTGGGCTGCCTTTTTACTCTCTTCGATGCCGGATTCAAGTCTGGTGATATCCTCATAGGCTAATTCAAGTTCCCGCTTTATTCCTTCAAGCGCGTGAAGTTTCTTGTTTGATTCATTAGCCCTTGCAATTATCTCTGAGAGACTTGCTTTGTCGAGTTCAAGATGCTCGAGATCTGCAATAATTTGACTCAATTCCTTCTCTTGTTTGTATCCGAGCTCTGCGATTGATTCACATGTGTTGTTTGTGAATGGACATACACCGTTCAATAAATCCTTTAGGTCTTTTTCAATTTGCTTTTTACGTCCGTTAAGTTCCCCAATTTTCTTAGTAAGAAGATCAAAGTTTTTTCGTAGACCATCCAAAGGTTTAGCTTCAGCTTGTAAGACATCATACTCTTTAAGCTCAGCAGTAAGCTCTCGTATTTTTGACTTTTTCAAAGCCACTAGGTCTTCATTCTCGATTACACGTCCCAGGGCCAATTCATACTTTTGTTGATCAATTTGCAAAGGCGCAAGAAGTTTTTCGTACTTCGAATATTTGTCAAAATAAGGCGCTAACTCCACCAATCTCTCAGAATTAGCATCATATGCATCGAGTTTTTCAAGTTTGCCCCCTCTTTGGCGCTCGAGATTTTCGAATGTTATGCGTAGATCTGATAGCGCCTCCTTCTCTTTTGCGATCTTCCGTAAAAGCGACCGTACGATTTCAACGTGCTGTGAAATCTCATTATATCTCAAGTAGGACGGTTTGAATTTTTCGACAATTTCTTTAGCTTCCTTGCACTGCTCGACCTCAGCCTGTAAGGTTTCAAGCATATCTTTGGCGCTTTCAATTTTTGACTTCTGCAACTTCACTTCGTGCGTAAGAGCCTCAATAGTAATGTAAAGCTCCTCAAAAGGCTTCTTTAAGTCCAAAAGCCTTTCTATGTCACTATTAGCCTCAAGAATCAACGCTCTTAATGCAGCAAGATTTGCCTCATCATTTCTGAGTTTTACAACAAGACCACTTAAGTTATCAATATCGTTTCTGGCAAGCAGTACGCCCGATCTTTCTTTGTCAATTTTATTCTTGAAGTTGTTCTTTACGTGCTTAGAGTCGTCAAAAGCCTGTCTGTACGTATATAGGCCGAGAATTTTATCAAAATGATCTTTTCTGTTTTGCGGGCTAAATTCAAACTCATTTACTACCTGACCTTGTGGTACGCAGATTACATCACCGAATAAATGATTAAGTGAGTTTCCATAACTTTCGGGTGTGTAAAGCTCATCCCATATGCGTTCGTGTATCTCATCCTTTCCGTGCATTTTTGTATCCGCGCCGTCGATGCACAGCGCCCAGCTTTGAGAGGTGCGAGACAGACTGTTTACCACGTGATAACAATGGCCCTTATGTGAAAATGTGACGTCGATTGAGCCATCTTGAGCGCTCCTCCTCAGGAGGTATTCGGTCTCACCTTGCTTATGTTTTGAATCGCCGTAAGTGACAACTTCACGTTTTTTGCCCGCTATATCCCAGCCAAATACGGCTCTACCTATGCAGTTGACAATGGTGCTTTTTCCCGCACCATTCTCTCCATATATCGATATTGTGCCATCCCCGAACTTTATGTCTCCCGAGTCCTCAAACGCCCTGATGTTTCTCAGACGGATGCTCTCTAACTTCATATGGTGTCCTTCCTGAAGTTAGATACGCGCTGGGCGATGGGCTCCGCATCTTCTGCACTTTTAGGCTGTGCGTCAATTATCTCCTTCATTATGCCTCTTGCAAAAGCTGCGATGTCTGAAGCCTGCTCCTTATAATGCGAGAAGTTCTGCTCGAATATCCGTAACTCTAACTCTTCCATCGTTCCAGGGTCATCAATGAGCAAATCACCTCTAATTGTCGTACCATCGACAATTGCGCAATAAAGTGGTGAATATCGATCTTCTACGAAAGCCCTCAACTCAGCTATGTTCGAGCTCTTGTCTATTTTCCCATTTAATATGATCCTCAAAAGGGAATTCACTAGAGTTTTGTTCTTTTCTGCTTGGTCTAATCCCTCTTTGACCCGTTGAAGTAAGGCATAGTCATCATTTGGATGCTCGATCGTAAAACTTTCCATGTGGCGCACATTTTTAACTTCCATTGCAGCCACGGTGGGAGTTCCATTTTCTAAAGATACATCATAAAAATATCTTTTGGTATCATAATCAGAGAATCGATAATATTCCGGACTACCAGGATTGTAGACCCAGTCACCAATCTTAAATTTGTTATGGTTGTGCCCAATAGCAAGATAGGCTGTCTTAGGACGAAGCAAATTTAGCTTTGCAGGAGTAATATCTGGTTGCGCCTCGTCCGAATATTGCTCAACTCCAGCGTGCAGCA
>CAYYMO010000057.1:0-4302 GCA_964472955.1 uncultured Methanomicrobia archaeon
TCATTTTTGTCATTGAAGTACCGGCACGTCCACAAGTCCTCTTTACGTGTTCAGTAGCACAAATACCGGCACGATGATAAAGCCGTTTTGATGCATTAGAGGGGTTTGTTCTCGAGCCACTCCATTCTCTCTTTTTAAAGATAGCAACCACTGTTTAATAGACTTTTGATCTCTAAATACCGTACGCTTTCTCCTCACGTCGCACACTTTGGGCTGCAACTCATAATCCTCTATGAGCAGACTTTCGAGATTATAAAACGTTTTTGGCACCTTGATAAGCAAATCAATAGCGGAACCTCCCCCTGATTTCTTATATTGTTGCGCTAGCCTTTATTTCCTGTTTGGTCGGTCTAACAGTTCCTTATCTTCATACAATTAATTTACGGATTTCTAGAGTACCCGTCAAAGAACCATAGAAACTCAACGTGTTACGATAAGTCTATATATACCTTTAGATTCCCGAAACATGCAGCATATATTCTTTCATTTTGGCTCAAAAATCTCCACGTGGACCGGCTTCGTTAGTTTTGTGTGAAAACTCTATGAATCTTGACAGCATTTAGACGACACGTTTGCGGTTATGTATCCAATTTTTCAGTATGCACGTTAAATTAATATTAAACTACCTGGCTGAAGATCGATTCTATGTTACCAAATTCGAGCGTGAAACGGGATGGCACCAAAACAACACGAAGCGAGGACCGCAATTATAAACCATGCAATCACGCACCCTCTCGTGGGTGTGTCTTTATCATTTAAGTAAAAGTTCTCAGATGCGGCAATCTGCGGATGCTACTAATAGTTTTACGATGGCAGTCACCGTCTTTAAGACTGTTAATAAGGATTAAATGACTCCAAGGGTATAACTCATCCCTCCTCCACCGATACCTTTTCGAGTTGACTTGCAATATTCCAAATAAGAGTTCGCGTGTGAATTGGTATGTTTGGGTCGTTGCTTATATCATCGAGAATTGATATTACATAAGCAGCCCGCACCGCTTCAGATTCTTCTTTATTTAACAATCTGTTTTTCGCCTCATCTGCAGCGCGTCGAATATTTCTCGGCACCGAGTCATCCTCTATGATCCGGGTGAGGATGTCAATGCTCTGTTTAATTATATCCTGTTCATCTGACATTGCATCACCCTAGAGAACAAATAAGAACTACTCTCTCAATATCGGGAATTCACCTAGATTTTCGTCATATATAGTCTCTATTTCAATCCTGATTGTTATCACAATAGTTGACACTATATATATATTGCCTTTGGTTAAGTCGACAATCTAGATTATAAATCACCCCAGCGGCGCTTTTTTGAATCACTTTTTAGCTCTTTTGTATCCCCCTCCTTTAAGCGATTGGGCCACAGGGCGTCAGGGTTGTATTCTTCTGTCTGGAAGTTTTGATTTCTCTCTATTTCACGGTTTGGTCGTCTTCTTGGATACGAATTCCGATCAAGCCCTCTGTCGTCATCATATTTTCGAGATTTGCCGCTGTAGGGATTTACCTCATGGCGGGTACCAAATTCCATCTCGTCGCCTGCGGCACTATAACCGGCGTCATAATCTGGGCCATCGTACTCATCGTATAGCTCGCTATCTCCCCGATCTCCTCTAAAGAGAGACGTCAATAACGCCGCAATAATAAGAATTATCGGGAGTAAGACTAAGAGGAAAAGTGGAGAAATTCCGTTAGGTATCTCGGGAAGTAATTTTGTCCAATCTCTGCCCCCTCCTTCATTAACTACGGTAGTTTCATTAGAGCTTTTTGTTGGTTTAGGTGAGACTTCCGTGATAGGATTTGGATTCTGAGTTGGCTGTAATGATGGTACCAGCACGGGCAGCAGCGTAGGCGTTGGCACAGGCGTTGGCACAGGCGGTATAATAGGAGGAATGGTGGGGGCAGCGAGGTTTGCTGCATCATTGCTATCACTTGCGTTGTGAGCTGATACCGCTAACTGTGATGAAAGAATTAACATTATTAATATGGCCGCAAACCCTGTAAATTTGAGAGCATTCATGGACTTAAATTCTGGAATCTTTTAGATACACGTGCATTTTATTAAATTAGATATATGAATTCCTCCGTTATAATCGTATGTGTCAATCGAAGTAAAACGAAGAAAATTTTTTTAAATTGTCTAAAAGCGTGAGGAAAAGTTGAATACCTCTCTCCTGGCTAAGTGAGGAAGTGGGATATCGTTGTTCGCGTCGTTCTCTAAGCAATTTACGGTATGGACGTAAATTCTACATAGTTCTATGCATTAGTTTGCAATATGCGTAGCAGTTCTGTTTCATATACAGTGCTAGTACGAAAAGTGCAATGTGGGCTGACTTGATGTAGTATCACCCACGTTCTTCTCTGACTTATAGAAAAAAATTAACTGTATTTTACTGATATCAATTCTTTGAAAAGCGCGAACAGAGCGTTATTTAAGCCAAGACATCATCGCTCTAAGCCTCGCTCCCACAATTTCAATTTGATGCTCTTTCTCCTGTTTGTTAAGTGCATTGAAGACGGGGCGGTTCGCATTGTTCTCGAGTATCCATTCCCGCGCAAATTCACCGTTCTGGATTTCTTTGAGAAGTTGTTTCATAGCTGTTCGGGTCTCGTCTGTAATGATCCTTTTGCCTCTTGTCAAGTCCCCATATTGAGCAGTGTCACTTATCGATTCACGCATCCATGAAAGTCCCCCTTCGTATATGAGATCCACAATCAACTTTAATTCATGCAAACACTCAAAATAGGCTATCTCAGGTTTATATCCTGCGTCGACAAGTGTTTCAAATCCAGCTTCAATAAGTGCTGTCGTGCCACCGCAGAGCACCGCTTGTTCACCAAAGAGATCAGTCTCAGTCTCTTCTTTGAATGTTGTTTCAAGTACTCCCGCCTTCGTAGCTCCTATTCCTTTAGCGTAGGCAAGTGCCTTCTGGAAACTGGTCCCGGTGTAATCTTGATGCACAGCTACAAGTGCCGGCACCCCCTCGCCCTGCTTGTAGACCCTGCGCACAAGATGTCCCGGACCTTTTGGCGCGACCATAAAAACGTCGACGTTTTCCGGTGGTACTATTTGGTTGTAGTGAATATTGAATCCATGGGAAAATGATAGTGCATCGCCATCTTTCAAACTTGGTTCAATTTCTTCACGGTAAACTCCAGGCTGGCGTTCATCTGGGAGTAGTATCTGTACTATATGCGCCTCATTTGAAGCTTCTTTGACCTTTAAGACCTCAAAACCGTCTTTCACAGCCTGATCCCACGATCTCCCTTTTCGTAGGCCAATGATAACGTCAAGTCCTGAATCCTTGAGATTTTGAGCCTGAGCGTGTCCTTGACTTCCGTATCCGATTATTGCAATTCTTTTCCCCTTAAGATTTTTCAGATCTGCATCAGCGTCATAGTACATTTTTATCATGTTTCAGCCTCTTGAGGTTAAATGGTCGGCAGATGGCTTAGTATTTGCTGACAAGGGATATAAAACATGTCCAACCTTCTCAGTTAATGCATCTTCAAATGATCGTTGCGTTACCAGTCGACGTGCAAAGTTTGTCTCTCTTAAAAAAACGGACGTCACTAAGTGGGGGGTAGAGTAACAGAAGGCTCTGGTGAAGTGCATGTAGCATATGATAATTAAAGGAAAGCAGTTTAACCCGCTTGCTCCTTTGCTGAAGCTATCGCCTTTGGACCTCTTCCGAGCGCCAATCTGCCGGTTCTTACCATCTCTTTGATCCCAAACTGCCGCAACATACAGGTAAGGGCGTAGATCTTGCCTTCATCGCCAGTAACTTCAATTACAAGGCTTTTGGGAGCAACATCAACGATACGGGCCCTGAAGATACTTGTGATCTGCATTATTTCCATACGGTTCTCCCCTTCAGCTGCGACTTTGATTAATACGAGCTCCCTATCAATGTACGATTCTTTTGTTAAATCAGAGACCTTTATGACTTCGATGAGCTTATTGAGTTGTTTTGTAACCTGTTCCACAACCTCATCATCTCCAGAGACGACGATAGTCATCCTTGACACATCCTGGTTCTCTGTCACGCCGACAGTGAGGCTTTCGATATTATACCCCCTGCGGCTAAAGAGTCCGGCAGTTCGTGCTAGTACGCCGGGCTTATTCTCGACAAGAACTGATAGCGTGTGCTTCATTTTTATCTATCCCCCTTTCTGCTCTTTAGGTCAATGATCTCATTCAACGCTGCCCCCGCAGGAACCATCGGAAAGACATTTTCCTCAGGAGCGACTCGAAAGTCGATGACAACGGGTTTTGGCGTCTCAATCGCCTCCCGGATGGC
>CAYYMO010000058.1:0-5067 GCA_964472955.1 uncultured Methanomicrobia archaeon
GGCGCAAGTAAAACAGTTTTTCTCATTGTTAGCAGATAATCTTCCTGGCAATGAAATCGTATTTGACGCGCAATCAACATTAGATGATCACTTCGGGGTGTGGACTACGCAGTTGCCTCCAGATCAACAGAAAGCGTTGAGAGCAGCGCAGGTAGAGGCGTTGAAAGGTTGGTGGCAGAAGGCGCCACAGGATCAAAAGTATGCGTTAATAGCCACGCTGAAAACTCAGACCACCCCACGCGACACAGGATGGGCTGATCTCGAAGCGTGGTGGGAACAGCTCTGCACTCAGGAAAAGGAGGAGGCACTGCATGAATTCAGAGCCTTCTCTAGCCAGGGGCTACGTAAATGGGCGTTGGAAGATGCGAATGAAATTACAAAATGGGACAAACGCATTACAGTAATCGATCAATTCCCCTTGTTCAAGAACATTCCACGAGATCTCTCGTGGAGTATAGAAGCCCGGAGATTCATGGATTTCAGCGATGAACATAGAGTGTTCAATATTGTTCATTTAAGAGTCTGATAAAAAGAAGTTTTTATGGTGATGCGTTCGACGTCCAGGACACACATGATTTTTAAAGTGTTTAAAGCTCAAAGCACATCCACTGAGGCAAACAAGCAGTAAACGCTATATGTGATTGAACACATCTCGTAGGTACTCATCTTTGAACTGCACATACGATACTCAAACTTAACACTAAGGAACGAATTAGGCGTAACAAATATGAGGAAAAGTCAACTAATTGCCGCCAGATCAATTACCCCCTTTTTGTTATTGGCATCTAATTTTACCCTCAGCTGTCATATACGATAGACACTCATTGAGATGCTAACGGCCAGTGAATGGCTATATGTCGGAAGTCTGGAACCTATTCTTATTTCCGTTTATCCTAACAGGACTTGTATTACCATTCACAGTTGTGCCGAGAATCGATCCGTTGAAGAGTATATCTCGATAAGCGGAAAAGTAACGAGCACGAGCTGTCGTCTACGCTTTAATTGTTTTATCGCCTACAAACACAATAGCCGCTACCAGAATAACCGTTGCAAGTAACACGAAAACTGAATCCTCAAATGCGAGCGGTTCATACCCGATAGTGATAATTTTCCGTATCATCGCCGTAAGCCCCGCACCAATCAGAAGCCCGAGATTTATAGATTTCGTTTTCATGTAGCCAACCACAGTCATTAGGAGTTCAAGGACAATTATCGTGAGAAAGAGTTCTTTTACCCCTAATATAGGCGTGTAGTTAGCAAGGTAGCTTAAGATATTCCCCACCTCACCAAACAGGGAGAGAATCGCGACGATGATGAGAAGCAGCCCCACTGCGCCATACAGCGCCAACTCGACAGTTTCTAAAAATGTTATCATATTGCCATGTACTTTACCAATGCGAGAGCCTGCATCCATTATGTCTGCATAAAAAACTTTATGGCACTTAAACATTTTCCAATTGTGTTAGATATTCGGGCAAATTGGCAGATGGTACCTTTTACAAATGAAAAATCGTTTATTTTACTTGTGTTCGAGTCTGCAAACTCTATTTATTTCTATAAAACTGGACATTTTTTATCAACGTATCAATAAAAAACACTCTCTAGAAAGAAGACAAGAAATTAATAAACGCATTAAAATACAGGTTACTGTAAAATAGTAGACCGCTCGGAAAGCTCCACAAAGAGCCACCATGTTTGGTAGCCCCGAGCGGCATTTCGCTTTTCCCCTACAGAATGAGCGTTTATCCGGGGGGATTCTAGGAGGTAAGTACGGATGGCAGCAGCAGAGATATCAGCGGGAACATAACACTCAATGCGAGGCCGCAACCATGTTGGGATCCCAACACGTGCGTGCCGCAGAGTGTTATTGCTATCTATCTGTGCGCTGTATCACGTATATGTACACATATAAAATAGTCGCAATACTACTTTAATTTGACCGGTTCTCTTCTTGTGGGCGGTTTCCTGCCTGTGGAACTGGTATTCTCTTGTGTGAGATGGTGCCCCCTGATGGGAATTTTGACCAGAGCTTTGCCAGAGTTTTCACTCTGCAGTATACTCCACTAGACAAGAACAAAACGGAAAGAGCTCATTCCGCTTTATCAGTATTGTATCATAGTGCTGTAGTACTCGTTGATTGATCGCAAAGATTATAACAGGATCTTTGGGTATCTCTTGATCGCTACTCGAGCTGTATTCGCTGAAGACATAAAAGATGTATATATTCACATCGCGTTACGAAGAACACGAAAGGAGGTGAACACAACGCATGCGACCCACATACTATTTGGCAACTACACCCAAGATGTGATGCCTGGAAGCAGAGTGGCTAAGATA
Source organism: uncultured Methanomicrobia archaeon (assembly GCA_964472955.1). GTDB lineage: Archaea > Halobacteriota > Bog-38 > Methanoflorentales > Methanoflorentaceae > DASPRZ01. The sequence goes on from CAYYMO010000058.1 coordinate 2,338, forward strand.
GTCAATGAACTCCCTTAAAGCCAACTTAAAAATCGAGCGACATCTGTTAGCACGCCCATGCAGTCTGCTTATCGCTAAAATACTTTACTGCTAGGGTATGTTGCGCAGAGCAGCACTGAAGAATTGTGACCAAAGCGACATTAGTGCGGTACAAGAAGCACATCGAGGCGACCTAGGAGTTGCCTCTATTCACATCAGCTGCGGAAGTATATGATGCCGGCGAGACACGGCCAGGAAAAAAGGAATGGTACAGACTCCAGTAGTTATCCAGAGACGTGAGGAATGGCGCGAATCTCTCTCATTGAATCGGGTCTCACTACCAATGAATGACCAAACGGGTACATCGAACTATGCAGCGATGTGGAGGAGTTATCGATGTAGCCATCCTTCCCATACCTTATGAACCGTAGCGCATGTAACGTCCTACTCTAAATTCTCTGTCCTATCTTGTATTCTATGCCGCCAACTAGGTCGCAATAAGCGCCGCATGAATGCAATAGGCTGGTTGACAAAACGTGAGATCAGCTTGTCCCTACGCAGCGCCATATGGGTGATCACATAGCTCACGACAAACCCGAGGATCGCTCCTCCCACTACGTCAGTGAAGTAATGCAACCCGAGGTATACCCTGCTGAACGCAATAAGTAGCGCCCACACGTACATCACAATGGTAAACTTCCGGTGATAGCTGGAAATGGTTGTGGCAAGGGCAAACGCGTTTACAGTATGCGCACTCGGAAATGCAGGTTCAGTTTCTGGCATCACGCCCAAGTCGCTCGGGCGTGGGCGCGCAACAATGTACTTGATGCCAAGTGCTAGTACATTCGTTACGACAAAGACGATGGAAAAGACCAAAGCCTCTTTCCTCGCCCCACCGATGAGGAGGAGCGCGACGATGAGTGCCATGAAAATGGTGCTGCCGGTAAAGGTGATATACGTAAACAGCTTGTCAAACACCCCACCGTGATTGATGTCCCGAATGAGGTGGGTGATGTTGAAGTCAAGCGGGCCATAATACACCGATGCTAAGGTAAGCGCAATACTCATGCCTTACCTACAAAGTGCTTTGTCACTGATAAACGTTTTTACAAAATTAACAATTGTTACATTTGGCGTTTCTCTTTCCAAAAGCGTATTAAATCATCGAGCCTAGACCATTGCAAAGGAGACGTTCAGATACTAGGTTTGACATGCTCGGACACACGGTACGGTCAGCTTCACCATCCACGTGGTTCGCGTGCACCTCTTGTTAAAGACAGCTACCTCAGTTTAGCGCCGCCCGCACACTGTATCACCCCTGGAGCCCCCTCATACCCCTCAACCGTAAACTTGCAGCCAGTCACTTGCTCGACTAGCTTCACTGAGGTTAATGCGTGAAGCGTTATTTCCGTGGGTCTTATGGCTGAGGGGCCAACAGCCATCGCCATCCAGATGATCAGCTGATCACTGAGATGCCTGTCTACAGGTGCCCCTGTTATAAGCTGTCCAACAAGGTCAGCTGCTGCATCTCTCCCTACATTTTCTGCAGGTTTTCCGCGTTCGCCGAGGGCATCCCCTCCGATTATCCCTCCGGTTGAGGTCTCAGCCCAAAGAACGACACCACTTCCAGCAGAAACCCCATCCCTCTCCTGTCGCGCCTCAATATCAATGACTGCATCAGAGTACCCTGCACTCGTGAGGTACTCGTTCGCCGCAACGGCTTGCCGGTATGCCACGTGCTTGGGTAGTTTAGTTGAATGAGAGATACCATGTATGCTGCCCAATGATCCCATTTCTACAATATTAATGGGCTCTATTGAAGATATTGGCTCTACAGAGATGGTTATGAGACCGCCGCCTCTTGGATAAAATCCTCTTCTTACGAGAGTAAGCTCATATGGAAAGCCCATCTTCGACAACACTGGATTCAAAACGTGAATGAAATAGTCGATCTGTGGCGCCATAGGATTATTCGTCCCACCGATAAGCGCAACGTTGGAATGCCGCTTCGAAAACGCGAGAACGGGAAGAAGGGCCTGTAACACGAGCGTGGTGCTCCCGGCCGTTCCTATGTCGAACGTAAACTCTCCCCCCTTCCAACGCTTGGGAACAAAGGTTATTTCGGACGAACCAAGCTCAAGTCCATCCACATCAGCATCTACAATTGCGGCTACTGCCTTTATAGCCGTCATATGTTGATTTCGTAGCCCTGACTTGTCCCGTTTGGCTCTGATATTCTTAATTATAATGGGCTTCTGTGTAAGAGCAGAAAGCGCCACACTTGTTCTTAAGATCTGACCTCCGCCTTCACCAATGCTCCCGTCTATCTCCATCATCAGATGGGTAAATGAGCCAAAACTATGAAAAATTATTGTTGGATAAGGTGACCGAGCGGATTTATATATGCAATTGTTTTCAGAGTTTTTCACGAGTAATCGCTATTCTATGTGAATAACAGTCGAATATCAAACGCATAACATACACTTGTTGCCTATGGGCCCCGGTGGTAAAATGTTATTTAGTACCTTCGCTTATGTACTGCTGCATGCTACATCAGTTTTGCGACTAAGATCATTTGTAGGAGCTTCCAGATGGTGAATGCTGAGACTACTAAGACCTGCAGACTTTGCAAGCGTGAATTTAAGAAATCAGAAGTAGGTCGCATCAAAATCTTGAGACGCGAAAAGAAAGGAGAGAGCGTGCTCTGGATCTGCTCTCAATGCGCGAGAAGGATAAAATTCGTTGAGCACT
>CAYYMO010000059.1:0-7575 GCA_964472955.1 uncultured Methanomicrobia archaeon
GTTCTACCTCTTTGAAGAAAATGATGCCCGTGCGCGCAAGCTTAGAGATGAGTGCCTGAGGGGAGAGCGAACTTGCGGTCTCTGTAAACAAGAACTCGCGGACAAGGTGGTGATGTTCCTCGAACGCCATCAGGCAGAACGTGAGAAGGCAAAAGATCGTATCGAGGAGTTTATAGTTTGTGACTGACCCGCAGAATGCCGACTAATACACATCTCGAAGTAGAATCGACTCATCTCTCTGTAGCACAAAAGCTATTCCATGGACAAAAAATCTTGTATCAATGAACCCGCGAATCTTTTTGGTCAGTACGCGTTGTTACCCAAATGCCCTCAATTGTGCGTCTCTAAAAGTAGATGATGCTCGATAATTGACAGTTAATGCTAAATATCAACAACAAATTGTAAATGATAAATGAAGTATCAGTTGAAATGTCAACAGTGGATATATTAAGCTAGGCACATTATTTATGGTAAATCTTGAAAGAAATGATTGGCTGATTTTAAAAACACTTAAGCATCACAAAAAAGCGGTTCCTGAAGTACTTTCAAGAGCAACTGGGCTTAAAGTTGAAGCCGTTCTCCAGTCGGCGTCTGTTCTTAAAGAGGGGGGATTTGCTGACGTTCAAGAACGAATGGACTTCGTGTATGAGCTAACCGATGAGGGTAGAAACTATGCAGAACGGGGTCTGCCTGAGCGACAAGTTTACGATTATCTAAAGATAAATGGGCCTACCAAACTTTCGAAGCTTAAGAAGGTTTTTCCTGCTGCGAATATCGCCATCGGGTGGTTGAAACGGAGGAACTGGGCATCTATAACAAAGATTGACAACGATTCTGTTTTGGCGCCTGAAAGGGCGGCAGAGTCGATTGAAGAGAAGCTTTTAAACGACGTGAAGTTTGAAAAGAGTTTTAGAATTGAAGATATTTTTACGCTTTCCCCTTCCGATGCAGTACAGGCAGTTGAACTTATCGTAAAGCGCAACCTAGCAACTTCGCGGGAAATTAAATCCCGAAACGTCGTTATTACAAGCCTTGGAGAAAAAGTTGAGTTTAAAGAAGAATTTGAAGTTGAACGGGATGTTGCCGACCTAACCCCTGAGCTTATACGGACGGGAGGGTGGAAAGGGCGCCTAAAGCATTATGACGTGAGAGCAGAAACAGCGCCGATTTACCCAGGAAAAATTCATCCGTTGCGACGACTCATTGACGAAGTAAGGGAGATTTTCGTATCTATGGGGTTTACCGAATTTAAAGGACCAATAGTTGAAAGCGAATTCCATAACTTCGACGTGCTTTTCATGCCGCAGGATCACCCCGCACGGGATGAGCAAGACACATTCTATCTCGCACGACCTTCTGCTCTAGAGATTCCCACTGAGCTCGTAAAGAGGGTCGGGAAAGCCCATATTCTCGGCTGCGCTGGATCTATGGGTTGGGGAGGGGAGTTCGACTTCGAAAGATCGAAAAGAGCTGTCCTAAGGACGCACACTACGGGCTCGGCATTTAGATATCTTGCGAGGCACCCAGAACCCCCTACGATGATATTCGGCATCGACAGGGTATTCAGGCGAGAAAGCATGGATTCAACTCATCTACCGCAGTTCCATCAGTGTGAAGGGACGATACACGGTGAAAACCTAAGCTTTGCAGATCTGCTTGGGATATTAAAAACCATATTTGGAAAGCTCGGATTCGACGAGGTTAGGTTCAGGCCGGGTTATTTCCCTTTTACCGAACCTAGCTTAGAAGGCGACATATTAGTAAATGGAAGGTGGCTGGAGCTCTTCGGAGCAGGAGTTTTTAGACCAGAGGTAACCCAACCGCTTGGGTTGAAGAGTGTGCTGGGCTTTAGTATTGGCATTGAACGGATAGCCATGTTGAAGCTTGGGATTAGCGACATTAGAGAGCTCTATCTGAGTGACATAGACTGGCTGAGAAACGTAGCCAGCAGCATACTTTGAGGTGAACGTATGCCAGTAGTTAAACTACGCCGTGATGAACTTGAAGAAATGGTAGGTCGTGAAACACAGGAGATTGTAAAAGCGCTCCCGATGTTAGGAGCGGACATTGAATGTGTAAACGACGAAATTGAAGTCGAGTTTTTCCCAAATAGACCAGATTTACTTAGCGTTGAGGGTACTGCCCGTGCCGTGAAAGGAATGCTCGAAGTCGAGCTGGGCCCCCCTATTTTTGAGGCATCACCCTCTGGGATAACAATCGAGGTGGATCCATCAGTTAATGTCGTACGGCCCTACATAGTCTGTGGAGTGATAAAAGGGATCAATGTTGACGACAAAACAATCAAGTCGCTCATTGATTTGCAAGAAGATCTTCATTGGGGCGTTGGAAGAAATCGGAGGAAGGCAGCGATAGGTGTTCACGATATGTCAAAGATCGTGCCACCCTTTAGATACGCGCTTGAAGACGTTGCATTTGTGCCTCTCGACTTTGCTGAGCCACTTACACCATCGGAGATCTTACAAGTTCATCCAAAGGGTAGAGAATACACGCATATTGTGAGGGATCATCACCCCCTAATTCTTGACAGCGAAGGGCAAGTTCTCTCATTTCCGCCGATAATAAACGGAGAGCTCACGAGGGTGACTGAACAGTCAACGGATCTACTTATTGACGTGACTGGCCTTGACTTAAAAGCGGTTATGGACTGCCTGAACATTATTATAACAGCCCTGCATGATAGAGGAGGAAAAATCGAAACGGTCGACGTCGTGTACAAAGACGGAAATGAGGTAATAAGAACTCCGGATACTTCCGAGATGATATTTAATGTTAACAAAAACGATGTTGTAAGTCGAGTTGGTGTGCAGATAGACAATGACGTCATCGTACGCTCACTACGTAAGATGAGAATGGGGGCCAAAATTCACAATGATGTCGTAATTGCTGCAGTGCCCTGCTATCGTACCGATATAATGCATCCCGTTGATATAATTGAAGACATTGCAATCGGCTATGGCTACAATAACATCCCGTTTTCCTATCCAAAACTAGGAATAATCGGTCAAAAACTTGAGGAGGAAAAGCGGTCAAGCCGCGCACGAGAGGTGATGAACGGACTGGGGTATTTAGAGGTTATAACACTTATGCTTGCGCCGAGTCAAGTTGATGCGATAATAATAGAAAATCCTATTTCAGAAGAACACATTAGCCTGAGAAAAAGGCTGATACCAGGATTAATAGAAATTTTAAGCCTCAATCAACATCGAGAGTACCCACAGAAGATTTATGAAGTTGGAGACGTAGTCACGCTAAAAGATAAAGTCAAAGACGGGTATGATGAAGCCGAAGATGTGCGAATACTTGCAGGAGCCTCGACGCATACCGGCGCGAACTTCACAGAGGTAAAGGCGACAGTAAGCGCTGTACTGAGGGAGTTTGATGTACCCTTTGAGATTACAGAATCAAATGATGACATGCTCGTTGTGGGAAGACGCGCAGACATCACCGTTAACGGCAGAACTATCGGCGTATTTGGAGAATTAGATCCTGGGATACTAGTCCAAAACAAGCTGGTGTACCCAACAGCAGCATTTGAGATTTGCTTATAAGATTATAGTGCTTTTTGTGTGATTTCTGCTTTAATCAGCGACTTTGTGCGTCATCATCAGTATAAATGAACGCAAAATCTAAATTATTAGCGGAAAATCGTTCTTCTATTATGACGGGAAATACTTGCTCCAACCCCTTCAAGCATTTCATAGCCGGGGTAAATTACATGCCGCGAGAGCATGGCTGTCAAATGTGGAGCGACTGGTCGGAAGCTGACATCGAAAGGGATTTTAAGGCCATAAAAGAACTAGATTTGAACGCTGTACGGACTTTTTTGTTTTGGAACGACTTTCAACCGACCCCGGATGCCGTTTCACGAGAGACGGTTGAAAAGTTTGACAAAATGCTCGAGATTGCAAGAAAATACGGTTTAAAACTGATACCTACGTTCTTTACGGGGCATATGAGCGGCGAAAATTGGGATGTACCGTGGAGGGGGGGAAAGAGCATTTTTGATGACCCGTTCATGTTAAAGTCGCAAATACATCTTGTGAGGTATTTTGCAAAAAGGTATTCCGGTAATGAGACTATTTTGTGCTGGGACCTCGCAAACGAACATGATAGCGTGGAAACGCCCAATAGTGAGCATTCGAGCTGGTTATGGACACATTTGCTGTACCGAGAGCTAAAAACTTTCGATCCGATGCATTTAGTTACCGTTGGAACTCACATCACGTCCCTCAATGAGAATAAGTTACGGCTCGATACGATCTCGGCCGACTTCCTGTGCGCGCATCCGTATCCGATGTACACAAAGCTTGTCATCGATCCGATCGATACGATAAGAAGTACGTTATTTCCAGCTTTTACCTCCAAGCTCTCTCAGGGGCTTGGCGAGCGTAGGGTGATGCTCGAAGAATTCGGGACATCTACAGAGATGACAGCCGACGAGGTAAACTCAAGGTTCTATCAATCCGTACTCTATAGCATGCTTATAAACGACACTATAGGGGCGCTTGCGTGGTGTTTTACAGACTTTATAATTCCAGAGAGGCTACCATATCTCAGTACGCCTCACGAGCTCGAATTTGGAATAACTAACCGTGAAGGGAGACCTAAACTCCAAGCCTTGGTTTTCAAGGAATTCGCAAAGAACGTTGAACAAATAAATTACGTAGGGTTACACCCCGAGAAACCAAAAGCTGCGATAATTTTGCCGTATAGATATTATGACTCGCCCTACACCCCGATAGATGTGTACATGAGGTCTCTCTTCAGCGCATTTGTCTTAGCGAAACAAGCAAACATAGACGTGGATTTCATTAAACCGAATGACCCATTCGACTATGACCTTCTGATAATGCCTGCAGTGCCCATGAAAGGATACTTGACGTCTATGCAATGGAAGAAACTTGTGGAATTTGTTTCAGACGGCGGTAGTTTATATTGTTCCTATGACGGCGTAGCTTTTCCGGAGCTCGAGGATCTTTTTGGGATACATATTATATCTCAAGCTTTTCCCTCAGAAGTCGAAGACTTTCAATTGAAATCGAAGAATGTTAGAATTAATTACCACACCACGCTTGGCAAGGTAATTGACGTAGAGACACAGGAAGAGCGAGTTATAGCACGGAACAAAAACAACAGACCTACAGTTGTGAAAAATCACTATAACAAAGGTTTGACGGTCTTTGTGACACACCCAATAGAATATTACCTATCATTCATGCCAGGAGCGGCTCAGTCCAATAAGTCGTACTTGTTCTACAAGATTGCGGGAGAGATGATAAAAAACAGCATCAAATATGAAAATCAGTTCGTAGAATCCAAGTTATTCCATAAAGACGATGTAAAATACCTAATCCTAGCAAATCTTGAAAATAAAGCATCGACGTTTGTTGTCAAAGTTGATTTCGATTGCACTACTATCGAAGATTTAACAGCAAATAACAAAATCCTTAACGGACAGGATTTTTCTGTCAAACTTGGTTCAAACGGATATAAAGTATACATGATGTATTAACCAACTTTATTACTTACAAAGGGGCTCAATTTCACTCCGTATTATTTTTGCCCGCATCACTTTTGCCCATGCCTATCGACTACTACAATAACACCAAAGGACCGCTCTTGCATCTAAGATCCCCTGCTAAATTACGAGAGCTTACGACTGTTGAATAAAGTTATAAAACGATCTATTTTTGTAACAAAGAGTATTAAGGTGACAGCACCAAGAACTTGAGCTTTTTTATAGAAGTGCTGTCTGTTAAAAAAGTCAGCAGGTTTTCTTACTTTTTTATAAAGCCTAAGTTCTTGGCTTTATAAAAGAAGTTACTATTTTAGCTGACTTTTTTACAAACACCTGATTTTTTTACAAAATCGACGTGTACGGGTTACTTAGTGTTGTTGAATTGGTGGTGTTCCGTATCCTACGTATAATCTAAAATTATCGTTATAAGGCTTTTGATTTTGATTTAATATCCTTCCAGTGGATATTTTTCTGCTAGTGGAAGTCACAGGACAGCCGTGATGTTGGTAAAGGACACGACTATGAAAATAGACTTTTTAAACACGAGACACTTTTTTACAGAATCCCTGCTTTTTTTTACAAGGCAGAGTTATTTTACAAAGCGAAGAACTTAGAAAACTTTATATAGGCTTAATAGGATTATTTTGGAGTTAGAGGTCAAAAAATGGCAGGATTGCCGATTGCCCCCGTTGACAGGATAATAAGAAAAGCCGGCGCTGACCGCGTAAGTCAAGAAGCGTGTGACGCCCTTGCTAGCGTGATGGAGAGCTACGCCATCGACCTTTCTGAGAGGTCAGTGCAGCTCGCTCAGCATGCAAAAAGAAAGACAGTCCGCAGCGGCGACGTGAAACTTGCAGCTCGGGGCTTCGACTAGTATAATGGACTTAAAAAAAATACAAGAAGAACTAAAGTCGCGGTATGGGCTACTTGATGAATCTTCAGGTGCGATTTTTCTTTTATCAGTCCTCATTGAAGAGTGCGGAGAACTAGCATCTGCGATAAGGCGTAATAAGGACAACGCCGGTGAAGAAGTAGCTGACGTAATATTTTGTGCCCTTTCTCTTGCTAACGTCATTGGGGCGGATATTGATTCACTCTTAACAAGTAAATATCTCAAACGAGACTTCGGAGATGTCACGAAAACCTGGAATGATCTTCCTCAATGAAATATATAGTTAATATTGCGGTTTGTGGCTCGTTGGATCTCTTTTTAATGGTTGTAATGACATCTTAGTATCATGGTATAATAATCACGTAAAGTAATTTAATAAATGCTAATGGTTTCGATTAATAACTTGAACCCTCTCGTAGGGTTAACAGGTGAATCCTTAATCATCTACGAGCATACAACCACTTCACTTATAATAGCCCACGCAGAAAGATTTCTTCTCTCTCGGGAGTGCGCTTGCTACGATATAAATAGATCCTCACCGATTGACTATGCGATAAAGACAATGGATAGCTCTTTACTGGCACATGACTGAAATGCAGTGTCAGCCTGACGAGAGACTAGTTATAGTAAAAGAATCTGCAACTAGGAGCACTGTACAACTAGCCATAATGCTCAGTACCCCCAGCAGCATTCCACTATACCCCAAGAGAATTAACGCCAATCTCTTTTTATGCTAAAGTAAGCACGGCAATTAACGGTGCTGCTAACGGGCATATCGCAGTGCCTACGAGGCCAACTGCCGCGACTGCTATAGCTCCTAGTAGTAAGAGTAGCAACATTTTATTTCACCTCCTCTATTTCTGTGTCAGTTCAAACATGAACGGGTGCTGAGCCGTTGCTACAACATGCGCCGCACCGCTTTTCGTGCACGACGCGAAATGCCTACATGGGCGTTTCAACGGGTCGATGCATGTTCACAGCATTTGAACACTTTACTAACTTACACATACATCATAAAAAGCTTTGTCACAGAAAAATTTTTAACAAAACTTAAGATAGCAAAATGTCAAAATGGGTAATGCTTAAGCTACATATTTATTGAAATGGGCTGCATAATGCTCTTAAACTATAATTGCTATATGCA
>CAYYMO010000060.1:0-15583 GCA_964472955.1 uncultured Methanomicrobia archaeon
CAATTGTATTATAGCGGAACGCAGCGTTTAAAAAATTTTTAGCTGTCCGCACGTTTAAATACTTTTGAATATAAAATATTAAGTGGAGTCAAAAATGATTCAGATAACTAACGAAGCAGCAAAAGAATTAAAAGAGCTACTCGAAAAAGAGGGCAAATTAAATTTTGGTTTAAGAATTTCGTATGCAGGTAATGGATGTAGTGGTCCGCAGTATAGTTTAAGTCTGGATGAAAAACCGTCTAAAGACGAAGAAGTCCAAGAGTCAAATGGTGTCAAGATGTTCATGAACACAGACACAGAAAAAACGCTCGATGGCGCAGAAATCGATTTCGTGAATGATCCACTTTTTGGCAAAGGCTTTACAATTAAACATCCGAATTTATTTGGTTGCGGATCGTGTGGCGGCGGCTGTGGTTGATCGCCGGCCACTTTTGCTTTTTAACACAATTTGTTACATCATACGGTTGAAATTATTCTTGTACAGAAGTACTTTAACAGAAGCGCTTTCATAGTTCTTGCGCTGACTTTACTTTTTCAAATGCTCTCTTGTATTTTTTCAATTAAATTTAGATCTGTGAATAATTAGGTTTTTCAACATATTTGATCGTATCTTAGTAATATACAGACAGTTTAGTAATTGAAGAAGCAGTTATAATGTAATATATTGTACTAATAAAAGAACAACTTGAGTGCCGATGGAACTTAATAGAAAGATTAAGCTTGTAGCAGAACGACTTGAAACTCTTTATGGAGACTTTTCTTTTGAAAACCGTAGCACAAACTCGTTGCCTGATCCGTTCTGGTCTATTGTTGAAACCATCTTATCACAGAACACGACGTTTAAAAATTCGCATCAAGCATTCATTAAGTTAGTTTCAAAATATCATACGATAGATGAACTTCTAGGAGCTGATCTCCACGAGATTGAAACTCTAATACGAAACGCTGGATTATTCAGATCTAAATCCCGTCGAATTCTACACCTAGCGGACATCGTAAAGAACAGATGCAATGGTGATGCCTCTAAATTGCTTACCGGTTCTTATGTTGACGCACGAAAAAGGCTTATGAAGGTTAAAGGAATAGGGCCAAAAACTGCGGATGTTGTTTTACTCTTTTCGTGTCACTATGATATTGTGCCTGTAGATACCCACATATTCAGGGTCTCTAAGCGAATCGGCATAGTTCCTCAAAATGGCAACTACGAAATTGTTAAGAGTGCGCTTGAAAATGGAATACCAGAAGGCAAAAGGGGCTATGCACACATGGCGTTCATAAAATTTGGCCGAGAAGTATGTCATGCCCGTAATCCCGATCACACAGCATGTCCTCTTACTGACATCTGCGACTATTTTCAGTCAACAAAACAGCTGTAAACATGTGTTTTAGATAAATCTTATTGTCTCAAGATTCATAGGACTCCGCGTTTCAATTTTGTACTTCTTATATATTGTGCTCGCGAGATCCATGCATTTGTTCTCGTCGCCGTGACTTGTAATTATCTTTTCGGGACGTGGGCTCATGCGTTTGACGTATTCAATTAATTGTTGTCTATCGGAGTGACCGGAGAATCCATCGACAGTTATTGCTTCCATATTTACTTGCATCATTGAAGTTTTGCCATTATCTGACACTGGAATCTCCTTCCATCCCTTCTGTATGCGTCGACCAAGTGTGCCTTCAGCTTGATATCCCACAAATACGAGAGTATTATTTTCCTGTTGTCCGATTGCTCTAAGATATTCCATAACCGGGCCGCTATTTAACATACCAGAAGTGGCAAGTATTACGCACGATTCCCCGTCTATTATCTCTTGTCGCATACCTGATTCAACCTGAGTGAAACTCTCAGAGAGGAAGGGATTCATCCCTTCGTGAAAAATCATGTTCCTCAAATCATTATTAAGATACTCCGGATACGTCGTATGAATAGCCGTAGCTTCCCATATCATTCCATCAAGATAGACAGGTATTTCATCAATCACTTTTTTCCTTATTGCCTCTTCAAGGACTAGCATAACTTCCTGACTGCGGCCCACTGAAAATGCCGGAATGAGCACCTTTCCGTTTTTCGACGTCGTATGCTTTATTACGTTAATGAGTTTATTCTCTGCTTCTCTCCTTGAAGGGGTCTGATCTTGTGGACCTCCATAAGTCGCCTCCATTATTAACGCTTCAAGCCGAGGGAAAGTGTTAACTGCGGGATCAAATAGCCTACTCTGTTCATATTTGAAGTCACCTGTGAATGCAACGTTATAAAGCCCCTCTCCTATATGAAAATGAGCAATAGAAGATCCTAAAATATGTCCGGCATTGTGGAACGTGAGCCTTATATCGGGAGCGATGTCAGTAACCACACCATAATTCAACACGACTGAGTGTTTTATACCCTCTCTTATTTTTGCTGAGTCATATGGGATCTTTTTACCTTCACGTGCTGCTACCTCCAAGTAATCGAGCTGCAGGAGTGACATCAAATCACGTGTTGGAGGGGTACAATATATCGGGCCAGTAAATCCATACTTGAACAACAGCGGAACAAGGCCAGCATGATCAAGATGGGCGTGAGTCAACACTACTGCGTCAATTTGATCTAATGGGCTAACCTCTGGCGTATAGAGATATGGGGTAGCACTTTCTTCTGAACTAACATTTACACCACATTCAATTAATATTCTCGACTCAGGCGTTGAAAGCACAAATGAGCTTCTTCCAACTTCCCTACACCCTCCGAGAGAAGTGACACGAATCCATTGGTCTTTTGCTGTTACTTCCCGATGTATTTTTCGACCCATGGATTTAAGAAGTTCTTTGCGTTCTTCGCTGCTTGCCCGCAGGAACTGCCGTATCTCCTTCACCGTTGTCGAGTCGATTGGTGGCGTCCTTACGACTTTAGGCGTCCAGCCTATTTGCTTTGTAATCTCTCTTAGAGTCGCACCGTGCCTCCCGATTACAAGCCCTGGTTTTCGTGCCTCTATTACGATCTCGCCTGTATCAGGATCAAAATAGTGATTTGTAATTCCCGCTTCCTCGGGAACTATTTCTCCAATGTTAATTATCGACGTTTCAGGGTCAGCTAAAACACGTGGATCTGGTCTGACTACTATTCTCTTTCGGAGCTCTCGCGCGAGTTTCTTAACTATTTCTCCGTTATCAGCAAATGCGCGTGGGTCATCTGTATAAATTACTAATTCAGGCCCTTCAAACTCAAGCTCTGTGATCTTAATTTTTGAGGGTAATTTCTCGACAACTCTCTGTTTAAGTTCATCAAGTACTTCTTCCACTGGCATTATACAACTTCCAATTAAAAAATGAAAAGCAAAAACAAGAAAAATCTGAAAATAATTTAATTCTCTAATCCTAGTTTTGTTTTTCTTTCTCGAATTTCATCTTCACCAACTTTAACATACCCATCTTTCGTAATTTTAATAACGTGAATCTTATTGCCTGAAGCTGAATCTCTCTTCATTGCAGACGAGAGGGCTCTTATTGCAATGTCTAGCGCGTCGTCAATCGACATTTTTTTGCTATACCTGTCTTCAATTACGCCAAATGCCATTGGTGAGCCTGATCCTTGCGAAGTTGCAAGCCTCTCTTCAATCTGCCCTCCTAAGGCATCTAATGAGTATATGCTTGGTCCGGTCCTATCTACACCACCGATCATTAATTGAACAAAATATGGGTAATAACGGTTCCCGTTTAAAATATTCGACAGTAATGTCGCTATAGCCTCGACGTTCATAGGCTTACCGCGTCTCATTTTATAGAGCTTAGACTCAACTGTTATGGTACGAGCCAAACTTTGAGCGTCACCTACGCCCCCTGCTATAGTCATTCCCACCAGGTCATCGATCTGGTAAATTTTCTTTCCTTCTGTGCTCGATATGAAGTTACCCATTGTAACGCGGCTTTCCGACGCCAGAACTACACCGTCTTCGCAGACCAAACCTACAGTTGTCGTACCTTTATATTGATCGACATCAGCCATTTGAATACCTCAATAAATAGTCGATAAAAAATTAGTTAACGATAGATAATTTATTACGTTTGTATTTAAATCTATCTGATATGTGCTAACAGTCAATACTACTTCAGGTGCGGTTTAATTGTGTTTGACGATCGGTGCACAAACCATCACATCAACAAAAAATTAGTCTATGATTTCAACAATAATTATTATATCTTCAGGTCTTTTTAGGTTTGCAACTAATTCTCTATCCAAGTCCGCTGCAGATTTATCTGCGTTAATCATTAAAGTCCGTTCTGAAATAAAATTACTTTTTCTTATCACGATATCTCTTTCATCCGTAAGTTCAAGCTTGGTGCAGCCCTCGCCAGTTACTACTTCTAAATGAGCCCCGGCCATTATTTTTAGGGTTATCCCCACACTGCCTTTTTTTGCAGCTTTTTTAAACTCATTTGAAAGACCAGATACTCCTCTATCGGCTGATACGGCAATAATACAATCGGCGCGTTTAGTTATGTTGTGTTCTCTTGTTATTTGAAAAGTACTTCGATGTTTTGCTGAGATATTCTTGTGTCCTCTCGCTCGTATAATGTCTCTTACCATTACGGTTATTTACGATACTATTCTTCAATAGTATTGTGATGGTTGATGGATCAAGAGGTAGAAATTGAGTGCCCGACGTGTTCTAAACTTGCGAGTGTGAAACATGAAGTTATTGCATCGGGGCGAGCCCTTACTGTGAAGTGTACGTTGTGCGGAACTATCAGAAAATTAGAAGCACGACGACACACTAATGTAATCAAGATCAAAGTTGTCATGAGTAAATACGACAAATCATATATTAGATGGCTGGATGCTAAACCTAACGAATTGCTTTTTATTGGTGACGAATTTATCGTCGAAAATGACGAGGCGAATGCTGTGAGAGTAAACGCAATAGAACTGAAAAGTAGTGTTAGGGTGGAAAGCGCAATGGCCAACAATATCCAAACCTTGTGGGTTCAAGCTATCGATAAAGTTGTAGTGAAAATTGCCATCCATGCGGGTACCGTTACTCAATCGTTGAAGATCCCGTGCAGCGGTGACAAAGAATTCATTGTCGGATCTACAGAGAAATTTGGAAAAATAACGCGTATAATGTTACTTCACGGCGAAGTTCTAAAAAATATAGGAGAAAGTGCAAAGGCTAACACTATTAAAAGAATTTATGTTAAGTCATCAATGAAAAAACCATGGCATGGGTATAAAAATAAGAGAGTTACGGTCGAAGATGGGAAACAATATCAACGAAAATTCTCTTAAAAAACAACGAGAGAGTCTTATTAGCAAATTACAGAAAAGAGGCATCGGCGAGCAGGTCTTAAATGCAGTAAGGGAGGTAAAGCGCGAAGACTTCATACCTGCTCAATTAAGACAACTTGCGTATGTTGATGAACCACTTCCCATTGGAGATAATCAGACGATTTCAGCCCCACATATGGTTGCGATAATGTGCGAGCTCTTGAAAATACAACCCGCAGATCATATTCTGGAAGTTGGAACTGGTTCCGGATATCACGCGGCTATAATGGCTCAGTTGTTGGATGACGGCATAGTCTATACAGTAGAAAGATCCAAGCGTCTCGCGATCGAGGCAACGAAACGACTGCCGCGTACAGTTGTAGTAATCGTCGGAGATGGCTCTCTCGGGCTACCAGACAAAGCTCCGTTTGATAAAATTTCAGTCGCGTGCTCGGCTCCTGATATCCCACCCCCGCTTTTGAGCCAACTAAAACCAGGTGGGTTAATGGTTATACCCATGGGGAGGTGGATGCAAGAATTATACTTAATCAAAAAAACGAATGGAATACAAAAGACAAAAGAGGGTAATGTTGCATTTGTGCCGTTGATTGGAACGTATGGATTTAAAGACTAGAAACACCCCTTATAGTCCCTGTAGTTAAACGAGGTGGTATAGACTCATTTCAGCAAGAGGTTTTATTCATACGTCTAAGACGAGACGGGTCAGAACCATTGACTTAGCGACATCTGTCGCGATGAGTGATAGGCCGTGGAGAGTTTTTCACATACCTTTTCAACACGTTCTCTGGAGAAGTCGTGCTCATCACACAAAAATTCGATTATATGTCGGTCATCGGGTATATTCCACTTCAGTTCGTAGTCATCAGTAACGTCCGGATGGAGGAAAAGTTCCTTGATATGCTCATACCCTATATTTTCATCAAGTTGTTGAAGAGCTGACTCGATCCCACTATCCTTTACCAACCTAAGAGCCCTTTTGGGACCAACGCCTTTCACTCCTCTATTAAAGTCTGTTCCGACGAGAATTCCAATTTCGATCAATTGTTCTCGAGTTATTTCGAGTGACTCCAAGACGTTGTTTAACTCAATCAATTCGGGGGTGACCGTTACATATACATTTTTGCCAGGGAGTTTTCGCTTTCCTGTGATTGTTAAATTTCGTACAAGTCTCGGAGCACCGAATAAAAGAGAATCAAAATCCTGAGAGCCAGTGTATTGCGCATCGCCTTTAATCGTCATATATGAAGCTTGGGCTTCACCTTCACTTGGGGCTTGTACGGTCGGTATTCCCATATAGCTTAAAAGCCTCTTTGAGCTCTCAATTATGTCTTCATTAATCTTCGATGACGCTTGTGCATATTTGAACGCTTCAGGCATCCCTTTTGCCTTTGCCTCAACCCACATCTGTTCCGCATGTTCTCTAATTTCCCTGCGATCTTTTAATGTCTCTTTTTTTAGCGCAGGTGGGGCGCCGTCAAAAACGTAGATCAATTTCACTCCAGATTCAATTAGGTTCGCATTTCGGTAAAATAAGCCTGATAAATGTGACGTTGTTCTCCCCTGAGAATCCATGAGAGGGGTACCATCTCTTTGTCGGATGATGCTCAAAAATTGGTATATGGCATTGTGAGCATCGACAGCTACTTTTTCCAGCTCATTAATTTCGATCTTGTCTCGGGGAATAAGATCCCCTATTGGAACCCCCATAAACTCACTATGAAAATTTAATTGGTACCGAGATTAAACATGATCATGCATTAATTTATCCATAGGTGTAACCTGAAATCGAAACCACAACGTTAACAGTACATCCTCAAGCCAAATGTTGTGATATTAAGCTAATATGGCAACAGGTACGCTAAATTGACATCACCCACGCTCAATAAAAGAGCCGTTAGCAAATGGTGGATATTCAAACAACTTCATATACTAGTATAGCTCTGAGAGTGTATGAGCATTAAGGTCTAACTAAACGCGAAAACTTCTCGAAAACTTCTGCCTCGTGACGCCCGTCTCTAGTCCAGCGTCTAATAGTAAATTTCTCAGCAGAAGCTGTGGGAATTATCAAAATAATAAGTCAAGGAGCATAACGCAAACCGTTGAGACAGTACGTAGGTGTTATTGAGAGGTTGTACTTAGTGTGAGGGATTTTTATTGGATAAGATTCTAAAAAAGTTATCACCTTTTGCGATGGTATTTTTCATACTTATCATACAGGTCCTTGGATTGCTCTTAGCACACCCTTTAAACTCAAATAATATCAGGGCTTTCAGCAATCCAGAGTCGGTCTTAAATCCAATTTATTATATAATTTTAATTATTGCCTTTACACTTTTTTTGCTAGCCATTATAAGATTCGGGAAATCATGGATGATCCAGGTAATAATGGCGATTGTCCTCATTTTTACGCTTTATTTCGTTTATGAAACTGCTTTGTTTTCATTTATTGATTATGCATGGATGATTGCGTTGACACTTACTGCTGGGACCATGTTAGCCATATTCTACTATCCTGAATGGTTCGTGATAGATGCCGTAGGCATCCTTGTAGGCGCGGGGGCTGTAGCAATATTTGGAATTTCTCTTAGTATTATCCCTGTACTGATCTTATTAATCCTCTTAGCAGTTTATGACTTTATTTCAGTTTATGAAACTAAACATATGATACGTCTCGCTGAAGGAGTTATGGATCTGAAAGTGCCTGTACTTTTCGTACTGCCACGCAGCAGACAATATTCTCACGCAAAGTGGATAAAAGATAGTTCAGCCCTAAAAGGCGAAGAGAAGTTAGAAAAACGTGAAGCGTACTTTATGGGACTCGGGGATGCAGTAATTCCTTCTACTTTAGTAATATCTGCAAATTTCTTTTTGACTGCTCCCTCGATAGGCTTTGTAAACATCCCTGCACTCGGAGCCATAGTGGGTATACTTATAGGATATATCGGTCTCATGATACTCGTCACAAAGGGAAAACCACAAGCAGGCTTGCCCTTTTTGAATACGGGCGCAATAATTGGTTTTTTGATCGCGAGTACGCTGGTAGGGATTAAACTCTTTTAGGGTTCGTCAACTTACGGTCTAGTGACGCACTCAAAGGTATTGTCAGCTTGACGCTTTAATTACCGCTTCTAAAACTTGTAAAACGCCTTGTCCGTCCATTGTCGAGATTTGATATGTCTCAAGGCCAGTCACAGGCGGGTTCAGATCCGCTTTATTCGAAGCAACGATAAACGGGACACTAAACTGTAATTTCAGTTCTGCTAAAAGCTTAAGTTGATCGGTGACTGGGTAGCCACACGTTTCAGTTGGATCCAGTATGAATAACACGGCATTTCCTAGATGTTTTAAGGCAGAGATTGCTTGAAGCTCGACAGTGTTTCTTTTAGCCACGGGTCTGTCGAGAAGTCCAGGTAAATCTATGACTTGGTACCTCCGTCTTAAATGTTCGACATGCCCAACGGCGACTCCCTTTGTCGTGAAAGGATACTGAGCTATCTCGGGCTTTGCATTTGTTACGAACGACACGAAACTCGACTTTCCAACATTTGGGTATCCAGCAACGAGTATTGTGGGTTCGTCAGTAATATGCGGTAAGTCTTTGATCTTATTTCTCGCGGTATTCAAAAAATCGAGATCCTTTTTAATTTCTTTCATTATTGATGCCATTCTTCCATAAGTCTGTTTTCTGACTGTTTTCGAGTCCTGTCCTCTTTTTATCTTTCCCATCGCAATTCGCGCTATCTGATGAATTTTATCACTAGCCCACTGCACAGATGATAAAGAAATTCTTAGATTATCTATTCCAATAATTATATCAATTGTTTCCCTGTAGAATTCAGAAATTTGATCGAAATTGGGAAATCTTTTCACAATGTCTTTTAAGTTGTCAACAAGTATATTCGATGCAGTTCGTATCATGATCTCTTCTGCGTGTGCTCGTTTCTCTTTTCCTCCTCTCGCTCGAAGTGCCCTTCTAAAAGCTTTATCTAGCAATTCGTCTGACGTCGGAACAGTCGGTATGTCAAACATTAACGATGAAATGACGTACAAACATATAACATTTATATCTCATTATTAATCATATTAAATAGGTAGTAACATGGAGCTTACGTCAGTACAGCGGGAGATCTTAATAGCTTTAATAGGTCTATTTCGTAAGAAGAGGCGTTCAATTAGGGGAGAAGAAATCGCCGAGGTAATAGGCAGAAACCCAGGAACGATAAGAAATCAAATGCAATCGCTACGGGCTCTGCAACTCGTCGATGGAGTACCAGGGCCAAAAGGTGGTTATATGGCAACAAGTGCAGCTTACAAAGAACTTGATATAGACACAATGGAGCACGAAGCTCAGGTGTTCATAGCGAAAAATGGCGTAGAGGTGCAAAATGTTTCAGTCGCAGAAATCGACTTTACTACAGTAGCACATCCTGACATGTGTAGTGCTGCTATTAAGATGATAGGAGACACGAGACAATTTAATTCAGGAGATGTTCTGCAAGTGGGCCCCACCCCCGTAAATAAACTCACAATAAGAGGAGAAGTTTGCGGTCGTAACGACGCTGAAAATACAGTCGTGATGATGGTTTCTGAAATGCTATCACTTCCTAAGACGCCAATAGCGGATTACATATCAAAAAAGCTTATAGTGGTAAACGGGGACAAGACTATCCAGCAAGTCGCTAAAGTTCTAATAGATCAAAAAATCCACGGAGCGCCCGTAACACTAGATAATAAGATTGTGGGTGTCATTTCGGTTACGGATATAGCAAAAGCTGTAGTTGCTGAGTCCCAGGGTTTAGCTAAAGACATAATGAACCGCGATATCATTTCAATAGATGGCTATCGTCCTGTTTATGATGCAATAAAGCTCTTTGATACGCATAATGTCGGCAGGCTACTCGTCGTGCAAAATGGTGTCCCGCTCGGTCTGATTTCGAGAAGTGATATCCTAAAACAGATTGTTAGCATAGCGTCTTTAAGTTAAAAATATTGACTAAATGTTCCTTGATCCTCTTTTGCGGGTAATTTCTATGAGCGGATGAGTCCCACTCTCAAGTACCTTAATGTCATCCAAAGTCTTGAGTCCAACATTCGATGCGGTTTTTTCCATGCCAAGCGGAATGTCCCGATCCATTGTTATAATGTAAGCGTCAATTTCTTTTAGACCCAGCCGTTTTGCTGCTACCGCTCGGTGATGTCCATCCACGAGAAGCACAGTATCTTGTTTTTTTATGACTATTAGGGGCTCAGCAAGACCTTTTTCAAGTTCATATCTCCGACCTTCAAGTTCGTCTGCATAAATTTTTGACTGGGTAGGGACTAAATCTATGAGTTTTACTTTATCGAGATGTTCTTCAAGGTTAACGTGATGAATAATTCTCAACGTTCTCATGAGTTTCCAAACTTTGTCGGGAGTTGCCCGTTCTATCTGAGATCTTATTACGTCCGAATTAGAAAATATTCCTATAACGCGACCTTCATCATCAATTACAGGAAGCTTCTTGTTATCTGATCTGAAGAGCACGCGAGCTGCATCGAACAAATCCATGTTGCTGCGAGCGACATTTAGATTAACCGACATAATGTCGGAGACCTTCACTGAGGGTTCACATAACAGTATTTCTAATGAAGAGACATACCCTATGATTTTTTCTTCTTTGACTACTGGAAAACCGTCGTGTTTGGTATTTTTAATCAGATGTATAACGTCTTCGACGGTATCAGCTGGAGAAACTGTTATTACTCCCCGAGTCATGTAATCTTCTACTTTGAGCGTCACCATTTCACTGGGTGATTATGCGAGTAAATATAAATTAAACTAACTGACAATAAATCGGAGTAGTACTTTAAATTTAATACTTGGTCAAAGTGAATTTACGACAAGTTGATAGTCAAATAAATTAATTTCAAGACGTATGATAAATGGAGCTATCGTATATGATAGTGCTTACCTAAGCCATGATACAGGAGCACATATAGAATCAAAAGACCGATTAGAGGCAATAATTAAAGGAATCAAATTAAATGAAAACGCACGTAAGGTTCCACTTTTAAGACCATTCAAGGCCACTTATAGTCAAGTACGTTTCAATCATGACCCGCTTTATATAAAAAATGTAAAAGAAATAGCTGAGGCAGGAGGAGGATGGCTCGATCCAGATACATATTGCTCGCCCAAATCTTATGATGCCGCCATCCTTGCAGTAGGGGGAGTAATTTGCGCTGTTGATGCCGTGCTAGCGGACGTAGCGAACGTATTCGCACTTGTCAGACCGCCAGGCCACCATGCGACTTATAACAAATCGATGGGGTTTTGTATCTTTAATAACGTTGCTTGTGCCGCAAAATATGCATTAAAAGTCCAAGGTGTTCAGAAAATCCTTATTGTAGACTGGGACGTACATCACGGGAATGGTACACAGGAATCGTTTTATAATGACCCAAGAGTACTCTACTTTTCAACCCATCAACGGCCGTTATTTCCTGGAACTGGAGATCTTGAAGAAGTAGGTCACGGTAACGGGGAGGGATTTAACGTTAATGTCCCACTTCCGCCAGGAGTAAATGATGACGGGTACTTTTACATATATGACGAACTGCTCATCCCGATCGCTAATCAGTTTAAGCCTGAACTGGTTTTTATATCCGCCGGACAAGACATTCATTTTGCTGACCCGATAGGAGGCATGTTGGTGACATCCCGTGGATTCAACTTTTTGACGGAACGAGTGAAGTCTGTGTCACCCGATGGTCAATTGATCGCCGTTCTAGAAGGTGGATATGATCTCACTGCTCTTTCAAATTCAACGTTGTCTATACTAGGAGCGTTAGCTGGCTTTGCAATAAGCATCGATGAGAGACATATCGATGAGGGGGTAACAAAACAAGTCGAGGAACGTGTCAGAAAGGTAAAAGCGGTACAATCAGAATATTGGGAACTGTAGACTTATTTACATCGCCTCGGTGCTCGGCTGAAATAGTTCGCCAAAAATACTCTATACTCCCGATTATCAATTTTTAAGATATCTTCGTTACACAAGATTTCACAGCCGGTTTTCATTGAACGGTAGACTGCTCCACTCAGTTTTAAATTCTTAAGCTCTCTTTTTATAAAAACCTCCGCGCTGAGATACTTTCTTGGTATTTCCACCATATACCGGCTGTCTTGAATATAGGGCCCTGAAAACACACTTGGATCGTTCAAGTATTTAGTCTTAAATTTTTGAGCATGCTCTCTATATTCGACAGGAGGGCCAATGTGTGTATGGAGAGGTGGAAGATGCCATATGATCAATTCGAGTAGCAAAATTACAAGACCCCTATCATAATATATATCGCTTCTAAGGGGCTGAAATCCTGCTCTAAACAGTGCGTCGCACATACTTTTTACAGACTTCTCAAGTTGAGGGTATGCGATATCTTCTACAAGCTCTGGCATTTTAAAGCTGAAAGCAAAGATTTTGGTGCCTCGTTTAGATAAAATCTCACGTAAACCTTCTGCACAAACCGCTTCAGTCTGCGGCGGGAAAAAGAATTCAACGCAAGGTTTTGATAGAAATTCTCGTGCTGAATCAATAAAATTAAAAAAGCTTTCAGCTGATACCGCAGCCGCAACATTCCTTTTTGGATCCACAGGATCAACAACAATTAATGGATTATCAAATTCTACAGTGCTTTTTTCTTTTAACAAGCTTATGTATTTTCTACTTTTCCAGTTCGTTGCATCATTCAATAATTGTAAAAACGACCCATAGTTAATGATCAATAATTCACAAAGATAACCTGAAAAACCTTTAATTTTTAGTTCTGCCCCATAAATTCCAATTCCTTTAAAAAACTGTTTTAACAGCCTAACTTCATCTTCTCTACCGTCGAGATTAGCAGTAACAAACTGCTGGTGAAAAGGTGTTCTATCTACGGCAGAGATACTTCGGGACGCTGCCTCGACCTTGTAATAAGGCACTATGTCAAATACGAAGTCGTCAATTTTAGCCCTGACGTAGGGATGTTCAGCATACTGGATTATATAAGAGTCGCCAGCGATCTCTTTTCCTATTTCAATCCCGTAGTACTCAAGATCATTCCTTGAAACTGATGGATCGAAACCAATGAATATGTCTATATCTCTATCTCCGGCAACCCAAGTGTTACGGGCTGCAGAACCTATAAGAATTACGTTTACGTCCAACTCTCTCCTTATTACAGAGAGCTTGATACGATTCATGACCTCAGCTGCTACCGCATTGAGTTTATTGCATTCTTCGTTAGACGGCTTTACCTTCCTGAGAACCTCTTCTAGAAGTTCAGAGAGATTTTTCATAATCCTATCTCCTCGATCGTCTCATACAACGGACCTTTAGGTGTCAAAGTGCTTTTCTTCAATTGGAAAGCATTTACCTTGAAAGTTCCTGCATCAATTTCAGACAATTGCTCAACCTTTTGCGACAACAACGACATTTCGAGCGGGTTAAATCGCTTTACCCTCGCTAATGTGATGTGAGGTTTGAACAATCTGTCTTCACTAAATCTGTCTGGAAGTTTTGAAGATATGAGATCATATAAATTTGTAAGGTTATCGGCATCGTTGATACCAATCCATACAATTCTAATACGTTTTTTACTTGGAAAGACTCCCAACCCTTTAAATTGTATTTCAAAAGGTCTAAATTTAATTATTTTTAAATTTTGAGATATGTTTGATACTTCACTTGATGTTATGTTGCCAAGGAACTTCAACGTAATATGGATGATGTGCGGGTCCACATATTTAACTGACTGCAATTCAGGAATTTTCTTGAAATCAGCCTGAATATCTGAAAATCTACTTTTAACTTCATCGCTGAGATCAATTCCAATAAAAGATCGAATAGTTTCCATTAGTTATCATAAACATTTTAATCTTTGGGGCATATATGCTTCACTAATAAGACATGGAAAAAAAAGCAAAATCTGTATCGAAACACAACAAAGAATCCGCAGCTAAATTCGTTATATTAAAGCCTGCGGGATATCCGATGAAGACGGGGTTAGATTATCCAGAAATATCTGAACCAAAAGTGTTTCACTATTACGCAAAAGAACAATGGTTTGGCACATCAGTAAAAAAAGGTGATTTCCTCTTTGATAGAAGGATGTATCCTGATTTCGCTTTTGAGATCGTAAATGTTGAGCCACGGCGAGCTATGATTGGAGATTCAACGACCATAGTCGTTGAAAACGTCGAAGATTCTGTTCCTCTCATTTCAACGGAAGTATTTCTTGACGACATTATCGGGCAACAATCAGCTAAGAGAAAATGTAAACTGATAGAAAAGTACTTAACTGACCCAAATAGCTTTGGAGAGTGGGGCCCTAAGAACGTTCTTTTCTATGGCCCGTCAGGAACGGGCAAAACAATGATGGCAAAGGCACTATCAAATCTCACAAAAGCTGTTATAATGCCAGTGAAATCGACTCACCTAATTGGCGAATATGTTGGAGAAGGCGCTTTGAAGATACACCGTCTTTATGACAGAGCGGCAGAACTTGCCCCTTGTATTGTATTTATCGATGAACTTGATGCAATAGGACTTGATAGAAGCTATCAAGAGATAAGAGGAGACGTACTAGAAATTGTAAATGCATTGCTGACAGAGCTTGACGGGATTGAAGATAGACCTGGAGTATGCACTATAGGGGGGACGAATAGATACGACGCGTTAGACCTCTCAGTTAGAAGTAGATTTGAGGAGGAGATAGCGTTTACGCTTCCAAACGATGTAGAAAGACTACAGATACTTATAAAATATTCAGACACATTTCCCATAAAAATTGCAGATGACGTGAGTCTCGAACAAATTGCGAAACGAACAGTGCACTATTCAGGGAGAGATCTTGTCGAGAAAGTACTGAAAGTAGCCCTACATCAAGCGATAATCGATGAGACTGAGGTCACACAAAAACATTTTGACTACGCGTTAAGCAACATCAAAGTCGATAATGTCCCCAGCGTCTTGTTTGGATAATGAAAAAATTGTTAAAAAAGTTGTTAGTTATAAAGTCGATACAAGTGCAGCTAAATTTAAACAACTTCGATAAGTCAATAATTGTACCATTTTCTACGATTGACTGGCATGGAAAGGTTGCGATGGTTATATTTCTCAGAGGATGCAACATGAGATGCCTCTATTGTCAAAATTACAAGTTGTGGGAAAACAATGTGCAAATAAATGTTGATGATCTTTTGTTTGAAATACAAAAAAACAAGGATTTCATAGATGCAGTCATTTTTTCTGGTGGTGAGCCTACTATAAAGTTAGATTTACTCACAACGGT
>CAYYMO010000061.1:0-10631 GCA_964472955.1 uncultured Methanomicrobia archaeon
GAACGCAATTGCAGTGGGATTAGGTCTAGAAAATATAGAGTACGAGCCGGAACAGTTTCCAGGACTCGTCTATCGTCTGTCGGATCCAAAAGTCGTCGTTCTTCTGTTCGGTTCAGGGAAGCTTGTGGTGACAGGTGGGCGGAAACCCGATGATGCCAAGGAAGCAGTCGATAAGATTGTAAAGGAACTAAAGAGTTTAAGCTTGTTATAAAAACCCTTCTTCCCTGTATTCATATAAAAACCATATTGTTCTCGTTTCACATGATAATCCCCGAAGAAGAGCGTTCAAGCAAACCGCTTAAAGGAGAGAAGGTCTTCTCTCATCCCGATATGATCAGGGCCAACGAGTACGTGCTGATAGAGTATGTCGCGCCAGTGCGAGATATGTGCATTTTTGTGCCATGCGCCAAGGTGAAGCCCTATCATACTAGTCCAAGCCATAAAAATTACGATAGGGTAATCCTCGGCATTTTAAAGCCTGAACAGGTTCATATTGTTACATTCGGAACGTGTGGTGTCACTCCGCGAGAACTTGACGCTGAATATCCATTTACTAGTTATAGCTTTGTGCTCGGCAATTGTAACGTGATGTCAGTTAAGGAGCAGTTCATAGAGCTCGAGAGCGATAGGTTGCATAGGTACCTCGAAAAGACTCGACATAACTATAAGTATAGAATAGCCTACTGCAGCGGCGATTTCAGGAAGGCAATGCTGAAGGCGCGTGAGATGACGGACATCGAGGTGGCAATCGTGCCAAAAGATGAAACACTTGAGAAGTACCGCGTGCGTGGGCGGAAGTTTGAGTACGGAAGCCTCAGCAAAGTCCAGTACTTAAATGATCTGAAGGATGTAATTTCCTCAATTTATCCCGATGCCCACGCGGACTTTGAAGTCGAGGGTGAGACGAATGCGTTTCTTGACAACGACTGGTATTTAGTATAACAGGTGCGGCACGACATGCGTGATAAAAATGGGGCGTATATACTATGGTGAGGATAACAGACCATGAAAACTGTTGAATCTTTTTATTCTGATTATCTCGGCAGATACGTGAGGCTTGTTACGGATGATGACGTCGTGCGTGAAATCTCGCTCCATACGGAGAGATCAAGAGAGCCCCATATGGAAAGACTGGGAGATAAAGTCCCGAGTTCAGCAACGGGCGTTGCTGCGGATATTCATGAATACCTTAGGGGTGGAGACGTTGACTTCAGTAAATATACCTTAGATCTCAAAGATCTCACAGATTTTGAAATCTCGGTGATAAATGAAGCTCGGAAGATACCGAGAGGGACCGTAATGGCCTACTCAGAGCTTGCACAGGCGGTGGGGCGTCCGAGAGCTGCAAGGGCGGTAGGAAATGTCATGCGCAAGAACGCCCATCTCTTACTCGTACCATGCCACAGGGTTGTAGGAAAGCGTGATCTTGGTGGATTCTCATTAGGTCTTGAGGTAAAGCGCAAATTGTTGAGACTTGAGGGGTACCTGAAAGATACGTAAAATGCTTCTCACATCAATCAATCACTGGTCCCGTGAGGAAGGATACTATCACGAGGAACAGGCCTACAACATCACGCATCCTGCTGATTCTCACTCTATTATTCTCGTAAGTTAGAAATCAATTTTGATCTCGTCCCCGACCTGTAGGTTAAGTTTCTTTGCAGCGTTTCCTCTGTTTATCGCTATTTCGACTAGATCGAAGCTGCCTATCGCAAGTAATAGTTCCCCTTTCTCAACATAATCGTACGTGTCGGCGAAACGAAGTTTAACTGAATTGTTTAACGTATGGTAGCCTCCAAAATTCGTTCTAGAGGTTATAATGCTCCCACTAATATTCGTCACACAATTTCCGAACCGGTCAATGTACAAAACTTTCCCTACCACTGTCTCTGCGCGAACTGAGGCCTCTTCGATCATT
The DNA here is from genome assembly GCA_964472955.1 of uncultured Methanomicrobia archaeon. Lineage (GTDB taxonomy): Archaea > Halobacteriota > Bog-38 > Methanoflorentales > Methanoflorentaceae > DASPRZ01. The sequence goes on from CAYYMO010000061.1 coordinate 1,919, forward strand.
AAGTCGACATAGCTTGAAGTCTTTGTTAGATGTTCCATAATCCCTATTGAAAGAAATGCACCAATCGGAGCAAAAATGTCCCTTCCATGGAACGTGTTCGACTTTGCCGGCATATCGATGGCCATCGTCTCAAAATCCCCAAGGGATCGAGCCGCCGGAATCAAGAGCCCATTATCAGGTCCAACGAGGTACTGGCCTCCGGCTTCCACAACGAGTCCGCGTCGCGCTGTCCCTACGGTCGGGTCGACGACAGCGATATGGACTGTACCATGTGGGAAGTACTTCACAGTTTCGCGTAGTATAAATGATCCTTCAGTTGTTTTTTGAGGCGACACGTCGTGGGCAATGTCAATCACGTTAGCGGAAGGGGCAATACTAAATATTACCGCTTTCATGACAGATGGGTAAAACGACCCGAAGTCGGTTAGAAGGGTAATGATTCCCATAGTATTCAATTGAGAATCAGGTCACACAAGATTTAAGTCCCTTGCGATCTCCTGTGCCATGTGAATTTCGTCCGCTCGCAAGTACCTGTCGATTTCAGGATAGTGAACGACATTGTAGGGGGTGTACTGGAACATAAGGTTGAATTTAACCCCTGGCATATTCTCTTGCACCCATTCTACGATGGGCCACGTACAGCATTCGACATGTCCGGGCATGACGAGATGTCGAATCAGCAGTTTATCTAGGGATGATAACAGATTTCTGGTGACAACGTCAACGTAGTTGTCAACTTTGGAATAGCGTTTTGCGCACGTGTTATTTCCGTACTTAAAATCGCTTAGATATAAGTCAATTACGCCATTTAGTAGCTTTGCAGACTCTGAAGAGTAATAAGCATTGGAGTTAAACACCATCGGGACGTTTAGGCTGGCCGCCTCTGCCTTTTCTTTGTCCGCGAGATCATAGAATGTTCTTATTGTTTTTAGAATTGTATAGATGTGCGGGGTAGGGTCGCCCCCCACCCAGTTTACATTGCGGCTCCCCTGCTTAGACCTCTCTTGCACTCTGAGCGCGAGAGTTTCTGGCAAAGCTTTCACCCCCTTAAGTGGGGTTCTTGAGATCTCCCAATTTTGGCAGAACACACATGAGAATGTGCAGCCGGTGAAGAAGATCGTGTGAGAGGGTATAAGCTCTCGTTCTTCGCCATAGTGGAGAAATTCAGATGAATAGTTGGAGTACGCCACTCCGCAGAATCCGGGGGTTACACTGCGGTCTACATGGCATTGCCTCTCGCAGAAGTGGCAATCGTGGAATATTCGTCGTGCTATTTCGACTTTGAGATCAAGAAGCGATGTTTCTGGTGTTTCAGATCTATCTGTATCATCAGTGCCATCGTGTATTTCCCAGAGCTTATCAATCGGAGCGTTCAAATCGGCTGTCGTTTCAATCCTTCGTGAATTTCTAAAGAGCGGAAGCCTTTCCTTGCGCATAACATCCTAGAGTTCTCAAAGGTTACGAATGTAGTGCGAAACGTACAACTAAATGAACTACTGAGGAACCGCACCTACGTGGCTTATCAAGTCGCGCGGATCTATTGCAAATTTCTTGAGGCGCTCGAGCAATCCATCACGTTTTCTTCCTATGAGACTATTTTCGAGAACGTCACTGATCGTCGTGACGGGGATTATCTTTACCTTTTCTTTATATTGTTCCTCGATAATAACGTCACCTTCGTTATCCCTTGGAATCAATATTTTTTTAATTCCCGCCTTCACGGCTGCCTCTATCTTGGGTGTCACCCCGCCAACCGGGAGAACTTCGCCACGAACTGAAAGCGATCCTGTCATCGCCACGCTCTGGTCTACCGGCACGTTCTCAAGGGCAGATATCACAGCAGTGGCAATCGATATCGAGGCTGAATCACCCTCCACCCCCTCGTAGGTCCCTATAAACTGGATGTGGACGTCTTTGCTTGATATGTCTTGACCTGTAAATTTTTTAATGAGAGCTGAAACGTTCTGGACTGCCTCGAGTGCGATTTCCTTGAGGAGTCCCGTGGCTATGACTCGCCCCTCCTCTTTGGATTGTGCGGGGGTTATCTCAGCCACGATCGGTAGCATAACTCCTGAGTCGTTGCCCATTACGGCGAGTCCGTTCACTCGTCCGACCTCGGCCCCACTATTTCGAAACACTTGGTAATCCCGTCTACGTTCAAGGTACTGGTCAGTAAGCTGCTGTTCAACCGATCGTGCCATTTTTTTTGCCTCAATGACTTGTGCCGCTGTGGTAAATTCGGATCCCTCTGACCTTGCTATGTCGCCTGCAACTCTTATCAAGCCGCCGAGATCTCTCAGCATAAGAGTTAGATGCCCCTTTCTGCCAGCGCGCCGACGAGCTTCTCTGATTATCTCTTCGACTGCTCCCGCGGTGAAGTGAGGTATTTTCTCGTCCTTTTTGACCTCTTGAGCAACAAATCGTACGATCTTTCTACGGTTCTCTGGCGTATCTTCTATTGAGTCGCGCATATAAACTTCGTAGCCGTAGCCCCTTATACGAGATCGGAGGGCAGGGTGCATGCCTTTAATGGCATCTAAGTTTCCCGCGGCGACCATCACAAAATTACAGGGCACAGGGTCGGTCTTTACCATCGCTCCACTTGACCGCTCAGACTGGCCGGTTATTGAAAACTCGCCCTCTTGGAGGGCGGTCAGCAGATGTTGCTGCGATTCAATTCTCAGCGTGTTGATCTCATCTATGAAGAGTACACCCTTGTTGGCTCTATGAATAGCCCCCGCTTCAACTCTATCGTGTGCAGGAGTTTCGAGCCCGCCTGACTGGAAGGGATCATGCCTGACATCACCAAGAAGCGCTCCGGCGTGCGCTCCAGTTCCGTCTATATACGGCGCTGTCTCTTTGGCATCGTTCGAAATGAGAAGTTTTGGTATCATGGCGTCTTCACGGGGTGTGATATAGCGGAGCGCTATAAATAACATAGCTGCCGCAATAATGCCCATTATGGGCTGATTAACGGCAAACGAGTAGGCCACTATCGCGAAGATCAAGACCATCGACAGCATATTTCTGAATTGGCTCCTCTTCTGTGCCTCTCTCTTATGAGAGTCCACAATCTGTTTTCCCTTTCCAGATGGAACAACGCGGATTTTTGGATTGTTGCTATCCTCAAAATTGTGGTATATCAGCACATCTTGCAGTTCTTCCCGAGGAAGCAGTTCGGCCATGGCGCGGGCAAGCATGGACTTACCTGTGCCAGGCGAACCGATTAACATGACATGTCTTCGCTGTTTTGCGGCCTTCTTTATGACCTCGACAGCGTGTTCCTGTCCTATGACTTGATCGACAAGTAGCTGTGGTACAGCTATTTCGCTTGTCGCAGATATGTTCATCCCGCCTAGCACGTCAGATGCGCCGCCGTCGGCTACAATCTGATTTGCTTCGACTAATTCTTCTTGTGACAACCTAAAAATAACACTCCATTACTCTAGTTTAAATGATTATATCAGATTGATGAGTTAAATATTTTCTGCACCTATAGCGTGCTGGTACGTATATCAATCAGAAGAGAGCTATTACCACCTTTTTCGGTTTGCCCATAAGCTCAGCTCAAATACTGATTTATCGATTTGGCAGCGCGTTTGCCAGCACCCATCGCGCTGATAACTGATGCCGCCCCCGTGACTATATCCCCTCCAGCGAAGACGCCCTTTTTGTTTGTACTTCCTGTAGTATCAGCTAAGATATGTCCATTTTGAGTGGCCGCTATATCAGGGGAAGTTCTTGCAATCAACGGGTTCGGGTTATTACCTATTGCGACAATGGCTACATCACACTCTACCGTAAATTCTGAATCCTCAAGAGGGATCGGCCTACATCTCCCTGATTCATCAGGTTCGCATAGCTCCATGCGCACGCACTTTACGGCCCGTAGCCATCCGTCCTGGCCAACGAATTCTATCGGGTTTGATAGCAGAACAAACTTTACACCCTCTTCTTTCGCATGTTCGATCTCTTCACGTCGGGCCGACATCTCTCCCTCGCCGCGCCTGTAAATTACAGAGACATTTTCAGCTCTAAGCCTGAGAGCGCTTCTCGCCGCATCCATTGCCACGTTTCCTCCACCAATGACAGCTACATTTTTACCCCGTTTAACCGGGGTCTCATAGTCAGGAAACATGTAGGCCTTCATGAGGTTCACACGCGTTAAATATTCATTTGCGTAGTAGACTCCATTGAGGTTTTCACCCTTCATATCAAGGAACTGTGGAAGACCAGCACCTGTTGCTACGAAAACTGCTCCATACCCCGTGTGAAATAGCTCATCGATGGATATCATCCTCCCGATTAGTGTGTTTAGTTGTATATCGACTCCAAGCTCGCGTATGTAATCAACCTCATATTTCACCACTTTTTTGGGAAGTCTAAATTCTGGTATACCATATGCGAGCACGCCGCCAGGAATGTGAAGTGCTTCAAAAAGCGTGACCGTGTAGCCCATACGCGCGAGGTCTCCAGCAGCAGTTAGTCCTGCTGGACCTGAGCCAACTACTGCTACCTTCTTGTCTTTTTTACGTGCAATTTCTGGTTTTTCACCACCATAGTCAGCGGCGAAACGCTCAAGCTTTCCTATCGCAACAGCCTCTCCAGTCTTGCTCGCTGTACAGTATTTCTCACACTGCGTTTCTTGAGGACATACCCTCCCACATATAGCAGGCAGGTTGTTCCTTCGTTTTATAATGTCCGCCGCAGCGTCAAAATCCCATCTTCTTATCATTTCTATAAATTCCGGGATATCGACTTCAACCGGACAGCCATGAATGCAGAGCGGCTTTTTGCAGGCGAGGCATCGCTCAGCCTCTTTTACAGCTTCTTCAGGCGTATAGGTGAAAGATACCTCGGCGAAGTTCTTAATGCGCTCTTCGGGCGGCAGCTCTCTTGGAACCTGTCTTTTTTTCAGCTGCACGTGCACTGCCTCCTCGCTGCGACACCTTCCTCCTCAAGATACATCTTCTGTCTGTTGATGAGCAAGTCAAAGTCGACCGTGCGCGCATCAAAATCTGGGCCATCGACACAAGCGAACATCGTCTTGCCGCCTATAGAGACTCTGCACGATCCACACATTCCAGTACCATCGACCATGATAGGATTAAGGCTAACAATCGTCTTTATTCCGTAGGATCGCGTAATATTCGCTACCGCTCTCATCATGGGAACAGGTCCTATCGCAATTATGAGGTCAACATGACGAGATTTTATTATGCGTTCGAGAGGGGCCACTACGAATCCCTTTTCCCCGCTCGTACCGTCGTCAGTGGATATATGCAACTCATCGCTGTTCGCTCTAATTTCTTCAACCTGCACGAGAAAATTGCTTGAGCGAGCGCCGACTATTGAGATGATCGTATTTCCAGCTCCCCTCATCTCTCTCGATATGATCTCAAGCGATGCTGCGCCGTATCCTCCACCTACGAGCACGATCGTGCCATATTTTTCGACTTTTGTCGGGTTTCCAAGCGGCCCTATGAGGTCGACAACTTCACCACCCTCTGGTATACATCTTAGCCTCTTTGTTGTCAGCCCTACCTCTTGGAAAATTATTTTTATTAGCCCACCGTTAGGGTAACGCTCAGCTATAGTTAGCGGTATCCGCTCTCCTTTCTCATCAATCCTCAGTATGACAAATTGGCCGCATCTCGCCCTTTTTGCAATCAGTGGCGCATCTACAAGGATCATATACGTTAATGGCGCTATCTTTTTCTTCTTTACTATTTTATACATCCAAACCACTGCATGTTCCGACTGCGGATAACTGTAAAAGCTCTCTTTGGATTACCATGCTGATGTTACGCGACGATTGTAAACCAACTTCTGCTGTGTTGTAGCTGTGGTCTTCCAAACTCTCCGATTATGCTTTTACGTTAATTTATATGTGTCTGTAACAATAAAATGCTTAGCTATGTTCTAGATGGCCAACTAGTGGTACGGAAATCATGAAGGAACTAAATAGTGGAGAAAGACGCCACTCGATAGACTTGAACGGAGTGTCCGCTTCACCTAAACATAGACAGGTTTAGAAGGTACACTGGGTTTAGAAGGTACACTCCTACCAATATAAGTGCAAGTCCAGCAATCCTTCTAATCCATATCATTTTTGCTGTCTTGCCTGCCAGAGCTGATGACATTTTCGTCGAATAAGCGATTCCAAGCATCGGGACAGCAAAGCCGAGAGAATATACAAGAAGCAACATCCCTCCTATAAGTACGTTACCTTTTGAGGCGACCCAAGTGAGTATCGTACCAAGAACCGGCCCTGTACATGGCAACCAAACTATGCCAAGTGAAAGCCCTAAGAGCAAGCCACTGCCAATTCCCTCTGTCGAAAGTTTGTAGGACTCATTCGAAACTTTATTTATAATTCCTAGTCTCGGCATGTTGTAGGGAAGATGCAGATTGAAGAGCATCCACACCCCCATCGTTATTATGATTACTATGGCAGCTGCGTTGATATAGTCTGTGAAGCTCTGAAATATCGAACCGAATGCTGATGCTGTCAAGCCCATCATGGTGAACGAAATACTGAGACCAACAACTATTGCGAGCGGCCTGTATTTTCCACGTTCAGTTGATGATGCTACTATTGCCGGAAGAAGGGGTAGCACACAAGGAGAAAGTATGCTCACCACTCCCGCTCCAAACGCAATTAATGGATTTACCTCCATTTTCTTGCATCCTCAATCGCACTTTTCAGTGTGTTTTCTTCAGTTGCGCCAATAAATTTTGCTATGGCCCCGTCTCCACGTATTACTATTATTGTTGGGGTCGCAGTTACCCCGTAATTTTTACCGATTTCTTTATTCTTCGAGTTCTGCTCGATATTTATCTTTAGTATTGTGACGTTTGTACCATTATATTGCCCTTGGAGATTCGCCAGCGTCGGTTTCATCTTGTCGCACTCAGGGCAATTATTTTTCCAGAAATAAAGAACTACCGTTCCATTTTTCAGCAGGTCATTAATCTCCTTTGGATGGGAGACCCCTCCAACGAACTCATACCCTGACTGGTTTATGCAGCCGCTTACGCACACGCTCAAAATGCCTAGCACAGCAATCACTGCGGCAAATTTTAAATTAATTGTCTGCTTCACCCCTTGCTGCCTCCTTGTATCCTTTTTTGACGAAAAGCCTGCAATGGCAAGTTTCGTCTTTGGTTAACTCTTCTTCGTGATACGCGCACGGACAGATGATCTTTCTGTCTTCGATTTCATTTCCTGTAATAATCCGGCATGGACAGTAGCGCTTCCCAAACTTCTCCTGTCTCGCTGCGAGACCCTTTGTCACCTCGTCTACACGCCTCTCATCAGGGTAGAGTCCAAAGCCCTTTCTCTCTGCGTATTTCTGGGCCCATTCTTTTATCTTTTTAGCCTGTTCATCAATATCCACTGAGCCACCTTGCGACGAAGTGATTAGCCTTAACTGATAAAACTAGGTTTCATTCAGTTGCTTATGATATATCATTTTTGTCATTGAAGTATAGGCACATCCACAAGTCCTCTTTAAGTGCTCAGTGGCACAAATACAGGCACGATGAGTCTTTGCGACGTGTGTTAGATGGATATGCTCTCGAGCCACTTCGCTCTCTTTTTAAGATAGCAAACAAAAGTTTAATAAACTTTTGATCTCTAAAATACCGTAAGCTTCCTCCTCGCACCGCACATTTTTGAGGCTGTAAATTTCGTAGTACTCTATGAGCAGACTTTGAGGGATTATAACCGTTTCAGCACCGTTGATATGTAAATCAATAGCGGAACCGGTCCCGATTTCTTATATCGCTGTGCGTTTTTTTCTTTGGTCAGTCTAGCAGTTCCTTATCGTCATACAATTAAATACAGATTCTTAGAGAGCCCATTAGAGAACCATAGAAAATTAATGTACTAGGATAACTCTGTGTGCACCGTTAGATCCCCCAAAACATGCAGTATATGCTCTTTCGTTTCGATTCAAAAATCTACGGTGGATCGGTTTTCATTAGTTTTATGTGACACTTCCATGTATCTGGACAGCATATAGAGACGACACGTTTGTGATTATGTACCCAACTTTTCGATAGGCACTTTAAATTAATATTAAACTACTGGTTGAAAGTCGACTCTATGGTACTAAACTCGGGCATTGAGCATGAAGCTAGAGCACTAAAACAGCACGAAGCGAGGACCGCAATTATAAACCATGCAATCACGTACCCTCTCGTAGGTGTGTCTTCATCATTTAAGTAAAAGTTCTCAGATGTGGCAATCTGCGGGTGCTACTAATAGTTTTACGGTGGCAGTCATCGTCTTTAAAACTGCGTATAAGGATTAAATGACTAAAGGGGTATAGCTCATCCCTATCCCACCGATACCTTTTCGAGTTGACTCGCAATATTCCAAATAAGAGTTCGCGTGTGAATCGGTATATTTGGGTCGTTACTTATGTCATCGAGAATTGATATTACATAAGCAGCCCGCACCGCTTCAGATTCCTCTTTATTTAATAGTCTGCTTTTCGCCTCATCTGCAGCGCGTCGAATATTTCTCGGCACCGAGTCATCCTCTATGATCCGGGTGAGGATGTCAATGCTCTGTTTAATTATATCCTGTTCATCTGACATTGCATCACCCTAGAGAACAAATAAAAACTACTCTCTCAATATCGGGAATTCACCTAGATTTTCGTCATATATAGTCTCTATTTCAATCCTGATTGTTATCACAATA
>CAYYMO010000062.1:0-2582 GCA_964472955.1 uncultured Methanomicrobia archaeon
TACATAGAGTAACTGGCACAGAGAACTATTTATTAAAACAAGGATTGAAACCAAACCACCAAGGACGCAAAACCAGTATTTATGATCTAGCTACTGCTTAAAGTTGGCGTTAAAATATGATTTTTAACCAATTTTTCAAACCTAATTCAGATTATAAAAATTATAGTGCATCAATTTGTGACGGATTAGATACACTTTTACTTGTAAGAATGTTAGGTGATTTTATAAAGAGCAGAACAGGGGCGATCTAGTTGCATATAGACTTTTATTTACAAATGGAGCTAATAGGTGCGAGCATTGACTCGTTACTGAACGAGGCCAGGGAGTCCGATAACATAGAACTAGACGTTACAGAGCACTATCCATTAAAACAAGAATTGGAACCAATATATCAATAGACAAGTACCTAAAATGCGAATATTGCGGCAAGACACGTACGGCCAAAGTTACTGAGCACCCCAAAGTTATTGAGCACCATCCACTAAAACGAAGATAGGAACAGAGTACAACATTTTTAGGCCTATTTCGTTCCATCGTGTTGCAAGCCTCCGTCTACTGGAATATAGATGTTGTATAACACACAGAAAGCTACGCTCGACGCTTCCTGTCGTTCTCGAAGTTACAACAGGAATTGTAAAACAGTTAGGATGGTAGGTGTGCGGCTGGAGTTGAAATATACCTCCTCCCAAAAAATTTTTATTTATCTGCCTCGTATTCAATTTCTAATCGTTTCCCTAAGGCATGCTACTGCAACATAAATCTTGTTAGAATTGCAATCGTCATCATATAAAAAAACATATCTTGCATAATTGTACCGCCATGAAGGGCATCACTGATTACTTCGAGAAGGAGCAGATCGATCAAATCCTAGAAGCTGCTAAAAAATGCAACTTCTGAGACCACCTCACCGTATGCCGGTTTGTCTCACACCATCACCGAACCACTGGCTAATTTAATAATAGCCTTTTCCTCCTGCATTTTAAGACTCAAATGGTTCGTCCTTTGGCAGTCGCACGGCGTTACCACATCTTATTGTTCTGCGCGTATATCCTGGCCTGAGACGGGGGTATAGAAGGGATTTATTACAAAAAAATGGCAAAAACTTAGAAGGGGTACTCCGCATATTATACCTTGAAAAAGGTATGGTGTACTTTACGTTACTCTATTTGTCAATGCTAGAGTATTAGCCGACTGCACACACAATAGTCCCTCTTTTTATCGGGATAATTATATAGATACATCCCAGAGTTTCATCTTTGACGTATGGAGTAATGCGTCGAACGGAGTTGAAACACAATGTGGGAAAAAAAAGAAGAAGGTAAAGAGCACGAGATGATGATGCTGTGGGAGAAGCTCGGCGACAGCGAAAAGAAGATGCTCATGCTGCGGAAGCTTGACGCGAAGATCATGAAGAAAGAGCAGTGGATCAAGGACCTACAGTACAAGGTCGAGACCCTGAAGATGGTCAAGATGTGGATAGAAAAGATGTGAGGTTCTCTCACACCCTTTTATTCTTTTTTCTCCTTAGAAAGCACGGCCGTCGTTTAACAAAATGAACTGCCTTTGTTAAGTGCGTAAATATTGTTGTTTCAAGAGGTCCGGCTTTGACCTACGGCGTGTGCAACAGCTGTTGGGACATTCGAACTTGAATACCGCACAAGTATACTTGCAGTTCAAAGACGAAGGACTGCGGGAAGGATATAACAAGATAGAATTTTAATAAGTTTACACTACATTAGTGTCACTGCATAAATCTACAATAAAAGCACGTCCGGACGCGTCGCCAGAAGAGTTTTTTGATGTTAAACTCGCAAGTGAAAAATATTTGACACTCTGCATCTATCACTGAAATCCATTAATCTTTGGATGTCTACACTCCATGAGAAATCTTTTGGGACCTCTTCAAACAATCCTCTGCTCCACGAGGGGTCCCGCGGAATGTTTTTGAACAACGGGAATTGATCTAACACTTTGATGCGTTTGTCCCATTTTGTTATCTTATTTGCATCTCTCAACGCCCATTTGAATGCAGCCGAGAGCCCAGCCACTCGTATTTTTCTTGACGGGGCATCAAATACGATTTCACCGCCAGAAAAGTTGTCTGCTAACAACGAGAAAAACTGTCGTACTTGTGACTCCTCATAGTAAACAAGTACCCCTCCAACTACCATGAATACTCCTTCTTCGGTATGTTTGATGTCCTCGCACCAACTCGGGTCGAAGAGGGATTTTTCAATGCAAGCCGTTCTGTTAGTTTCGGGAATTAATTGTTTTCGAATTTCAATGACCGCAGGGAGGTCGAGGTTGTACCAGTGAATCGACCCGTTATCGATGCGGTAAAACGTTGTGTCAAGTCCAGCGCCGATGTTCACCACCGATGCGCGCGGGTGTTCTGCAATGTAAGCTTTTATCCTATCATCAAATTGCTTCGCTCTCGCTACGATTAGTAGGTCGACTTCAGGAGGAATATTACGATCAATCGTAGAGAAATCGTAATCAATCTGTTCAACGAGTTCGATCGCTTTCGCGTCGTTAAGCACTGGATTACGTTCTCTACTTAGCTTTGCTCGGCCCCACAATGG
>CAYYMO010000063.1:0-3983 GCA_964472955.1 uncultured Methanomicrobia archaeon
CTATAGGTTGTTATATCGCCTACGCTAATTATTTTGTCAAACTTATTTAACCTTTCTGAGCATTTGTCATTCTTGCACAGATATCCAAATGGTTTTTTGAGTTGTGCCCTCAAATCTTCGTCGAGCATGTTGGCATCAGCGCACCTTTAGCGCATATTTGCCTGGAAGATCTATATTCATTTTCTTCGCTATTAACGAACGTTTTGCATCGATTATTATTAAATATCCGTTCCAGTCCCGTCCTAATGAGCTTGATCCACAAATTGGACAGATAGTTCCTTCGACTATTCTGTGGCATGCCCTACATACTTGCTCTGGCATTTTCCTCTTTCTCCTTTTTCTCCTTGTCTCGAGCCTCAATGAGCCACTCCATCTTGCCGAGAGCTGCCTGCCTCATCGTCAGTCCTATTTTGCTCTCCCGAGGTTCTCTTTCGTTCAGACTCACAGCAACGACGCGTGCACGAACTTTGTCTCCTTCAGTTATTGCTTTATTTGATTCCTTACCAACTAGTCTCGAGTTTTTTTCGTCATAAGAGATGTAATCATCCGCTATTTGACTTACGTGAAGGAGTCCATCGAGTGGCCCCAAACCGATGAAAGCCCCGAATTCCACTACTTCGACAACTTTACCTTCTACAATTTCCTGTAGTTCCGGTTTGAAAGTTATCGCTTCAAACGTTATATCATAGTATACCGCCCCGTCTCCGGCTAATATCCTCCCCTCGCCGATATCTAGCACGTTTGTAACAGCAATTATTGATCCAAGCGTTTTGTCTATCCTTCCTTCAAGCTTTTCTCGTAAAAGATCCTTTACGACTGTTACCGTATCTTCCCCAAACCGGTCTGGTGGCAGTCGAACAGTGTCAACCAAAGTAACTTTCTTATACATCCACTACCCTCTTATAAAGATCCATAGCGTATTTGATATGGCTTTTTGCGACATCTGCGCCTTCCCAACCTAAAATCTCCGTCATCTTACCCTCGAGCTTTTTATACACCTCAAAAAAGTGTGCTATTTCCTTCAAGAAATGACTTTGCACATCGCTAATATCTTCATATTCAGCATATTTAGGATCTTGTAATGGGACGCAGAGCACTTTGTCATCCTTATCACCCCCATCAAGCATTTTAAGTAAGCCAATAGGTCTTGCATCAATGATGCATTTTGGATAAGTTGGCTCGTCCAGAATTACGATAGCATCGAGAGGGTCGTTATCGTCGTAATAAGTCTTTGGTATTAAGCCGTAATCGCCTGGGTAATGCAGCGGTGAGTAAAGAACCCTATCAAGATGGATTGTGTTCCATTCCTTGTTGTATTCATACTTATTGCGACATCCCTTGGGAATTTCAACGACTACATATATCTCATTAGGGGGATTGGCGCCTGTCTCGATATCTTTCCAAAGATTCATTCCATATCAACCTCTAAGTATTTCAATTGACGTAATTGTATTACAGGTATATTATTCTGGCGAAGTTTTGATTGTAATTCCCTATCATTAGTTACGATAGCGGCTTTATATTTGAGAGCTGTTTTGAGTAAGATCTCATCAACGGATTCCCCCACTGCGGCGTCAAGTATTTTACAACGACGTGAGAGTTCTATCGCAAGCGTAGCGCTTTTCAATCCTCTTTTTTCGAGCCCTTTTAGCTCATTAATCACAGGTGGGATCGTGGCTGGAATGTGACCGAGTTTCATTAACTCGCTTAACACGTCAACCTTAAAACTAAAGGGTATTAGCAGTGCATTGGAGTCAAGAATCGCAATCATTTGGTGATCGTCCCTGCTCCTATAAGGCGCCACCTTGAGCCTATCCGTCTCGACATAGCAACTCTTGATCCGACCCCCGCACAGATAGGCCTTTTTAAGTTGACATTTAGCTCTGAATTACGAACGCTAGTAACGACACCTACCGTTGTCGCTGTTCCAATGCTCAACATTAATGGCTCTCCGGTTCGGATAGAGGCCACATTGAGCTCCGCTGCAGATCCGACAACTCGCTCTAGGAGCTTAAAATGCATGATAAAAGAACTCCAAATAGGTGGCAAGGTTCCAGGTACGCCGGCTATTTGTCCAACGAGAGAATCGCTCTTAACTAGAGCGGGGTCAAGTTTCGTCCCAATGCCAATAAGTCCACCCGGTGTGGCTTCCTTCAACTTCTCCTTCTCCGATATGATGCTTGATACTACTGTTGTAATGGGCACCCATTCTGTTTTACCGCCAATCTCAACTCGTCTCCCTGGTTTAATCTCTATTTCGTCTTTCACGCTAAGTTGCCCTTGGTTCAATGTTCCTCCTATCACTCCACCAACAAGCTTTGAGATACTTGTTCCGGGCTTATTGACATCAAATGATCTCGCAATATACATCTGCGCGGGCTTATCGGTGTCACGCGTAAAACAAGGTATGTGTTGCTCGATGATCTGTATAAGCAGATCTATATTCACGTTTTGTTGTGCAGATATCGGTATCACAGGAGCGTTTTCTGCTACCGTTCCCTTGACAAATTCTTTAATTTGCGTATAGTTTTCAATGAGCTCTTGCTGAGAAACAAGGTCAATCTTATTTTGTACTATGATCACGTTCTTTATTCCTACAATATCAAGAGCCATAAGATGCTCTTTCGTTTGAGGCTGCGGACAGGGCTCATTAGCAGCTATGACTAAAATAGCACCATCCATTATTGCAGCTCCAGAAAGCATGGTTGCCATTAGGGTTTCGTGACCAGGCGCATCTACGAAAGAAACGGTCCTCAACTCCTCAGTTTTAGTTCCGCACGTCGGGCACGTTTCCATAACTGTAAAAGCGTCCGGTTCGGCGCAACCACTGCATTTTTTAAAAGTAGCGTTGGCATAACCTAGTCTGATTGAAATGCCCCTTTTTATTTCTTCACTATGTTGGTCTGTCCAAATTCCTGAAAGGGCAGAAACCAGCGTGGTCTTACCATGATCTACGTGGCCTACCATTCCGATGTTCACACATGGTTTCAAGTTTGTGTCCTCCACAAATCTACAGCTCAATTATCACACTACCACAACTTAAAGGATACTCGCTCATATCAAAAAGAGCGTATTGTGGCTTACGTGAGAGAGCGTACATGTTACTTTCTTCAATTCTTTGCAAATTCCATTGCCTCATCAGCATTCATATGCTTGATAATTTTAAACCAATCTAGTACGACAGCATCAGCAATCATTGCATCAACCCTTTGTATAAGGCTTGAACTCGCTTCTAGGATACGCTTCTGCGTTTCATCTGTTATAATAACCTTTTTTCTGCTGCCGTCGGGTGCTAGCACACCAGTCGAATTATCTGGATGGCCACCTTTTTGAAGTTAATTTCAGACTGATCAGGTCAAATAGTTCATATACAGCACATTACGTCTGTTTACGTTTATAAATTGATGCGGAAGTAATATACAATTTAGTGTTTTATGTGCCCCGTAACCATCAATATCTCCCCGAATCCTAGCAAGCTCACCAACTCCAGCATAATGTTCATTATGTGGATGTGTCAGCGCTATTACGTTGGCCTTAGATACGCCAACCTTTGATAACTGTCCTTTCAAGTCAGGTGGCGTGTCGATCAAAATTTTTCCACTTTTCTTGCTGTCAATAGGTATTAAAAATCTCGTTCGACTCGATAAGATCACAATGGGTTCGCCCTCACAAATATCACTAGCACAACCTTTTCTCAGGGTCCGGAGAGTGTCGTCTATATCGAGAAGAACGAGCCTCATTCATAGTCCCCTATCTTCAGCTCGAACCTTTGTTTAAAAGTGTTCACTGCTTGTTCAAGGTCGTCTTGCGAAAGAGTCGTCCGCTCATCAGACAATGCTTTGAGAACAGCTTCCCTTAAGATGAGCCTCAGATCTGATCCGGTACATTGATCGGTGATGTCTGCAAGCTTTTGAGTGTCGAATTTCCCTTTGACTTTTGACAATATCTTGCTGAAAATCTCTTTCCTCATATTGGCATCGGGA
>CAYYMO010000064.1:0-8124 GCA_964472955.1 uncultured Methanomicrobia archaeon
CGTAGCAATTTCATTAAATGGGGAACCTACGCTGTATCCCTTCCTCAATGAGCTCATCGAGGAATTTAAGAACGCCGGCTTGACTACGTTTGTCGTGTCGAATGGCACGCAACCTGATATCTTAGAGGCGATACACCCGACGCAACTCTATGTATCGCTCAACGCTCCCGATGAGAATCATTATTACAGGATATGCAGGCCTGTAAGCAGTTCTTTTTCAAACTTCAAGAAGTCACTTCACATACTTTCAGAACATGAATCACGAACGGTTGTAAGAGTGACGCTAGTGAATGGGGTCAATAGGTTTGACCCCAGCAACTACGCGAACCTCATAGAGATGGCGGGACCTGATTATGTTGAAGTGAAATCGTATATGCATCTGGGATTTTCGAGGAAACGATTGCCGAGAAGCGCTATGGTAGAGCACAGTGATGTTGTAGCATTTGCGAGCGACCTTGCTGACGCCCTGGGTTATGAGATAGCTGATGAATCCAAAATAAGCAGAGTCGTGTTGCTTTCAAAAAGCAAAGCAAGTCGAAAAATCGCCATTTAACATAATATACTCCTTGATTAGTTAGGGTTTTTATGTCCAAAATGATAATGATACATAATAATGGTCTACAACATTACGGTAGGAGTTGAACCGAGATATGCTCTTTAACAAGCCTGATCCGTTAAAATTGAAGGCAGAACGAAATGTGTACGGATTGATTAACGTCTTGAAAGATAGCGATTCTCATGTCAGGGCAGTGGCGGCGCAAGCGCTAGGAGACATCAAAGATGAGATCGCATCCGAATTTTTAATCGAAGCGTTAGAAGATAACGATTGGTCGGTACGACGAAATGCCTCGTGGGCACTCGGTGAGATCAGCAGCAAACGGGCAATACCCCATTTAATCCATGCTCTCGGTAACGTCTGCGGCGGAATAGAAGCCTATGCTGCCGAGGCGCTGGTCAAGATTGGACGTGCTTCAATAATGCCGCTCACAAGGGCATTGGCGAGCCAGAATTTAAGCGTCCGCTACTGGTCGGCTGAAGCGCTCGGTGAGCTCGGGGATCAACAGGCGGTCGAGCCCTTAATACAAATGCTTCGTGATAATGATGTGATAATACGGTGCAGGGCAATAAAGTCCCTTGGAGAAATAGGAGACATTAGGGCGTTAAAACCACTTATGGAGTCTTTAACCGATAGCAGCGATATGGTTAAGGGACTCGCTTCGCGAACTCTTGGTAAACTTAAGGACTTAGCCCCTCAAGATGTGATTGAATATAAAAGAGGCAAGCTGCTTGCCGTAATTGCAGTATTTGAGCGAAAAGATGGATCTATTGATGAAATTAACGTAAGCACGTCTGATGACTTTCTAACGTGTTTACATGCCGTGGGGGGCAAGAAGTGAATTGTAGGATCCCTTAGCCTATTTTTGTCCTTCTCGGTTTACAAAGTACTTCTCTCACCTCAAGATCATCAAACTTAGCGCTTCGTGCTGGCAGTATAGTTAGCGCTGTGTCCAGCCCCTTTCCGGTACCGCCAAGCGAAACCACCTCTGTGCCTATTGGCGCCACTTCCTCTTGTGCCGCAATAAGTGCGAGTTCGACTGCAACCTTTGTCCCTTGGCCAAACCTTCTAAACGCATTTTTCATCTCATCCGGATATGCGTAGTCAATTTGCTTATAAAATACCAGTTTAAAGCCGCTCTGTTCTATTCTTTTTTGAGTTTCAGTAGAGAACTTTGCGGGGTCGATCGCGACAAAAAATAGGGTAACTTCTGTATTTTCGAACTTGTCCATAGATTTTTCTGCTGAGATCCCTCGCACAGAGGGCACAAGCACGTATTTTATCCCAAGGTCTTCGCATCTTTTCTTAACGATACCGAGAACATTTTCTGTATTTTGTTCTCCAGGTGACTCAAAGTAGGTTATATCCATCCAAGTTTCCCTCATGCTATAATTATTCAAGATTAATAAATGGTTCTGCTAAAACACTGGTTGTTTAAATAAACGGAATTGTTTTAGAGTTTTTATGTGACGAATAAGGTATCATCACCACATTTGGGGGGTGGGGGCACGTCCTAGGTTCTGAGTGTTGGGCGCTTAGGTTTGTTAGTATGAAATGGAAAGTCTGCAGGCAACTGTAACCCACTTAATATTAAAGTACCCCCGACTTTTTTATGATAATGCGGCGAATTTTCCATTTAGAGTGGGGAGATGGGGGCTCTTTTGATCGTTATATGCGCCGAAATGTTAACTTCTTGAACTTTTCCATATTAGTACTACATAAGGCACATAATGAGGGTAATTTAATGACGCCTGGATTTTGGATTATCTTAATGGTATCTATCTGGGGTAGATCTATAGATCCTATGACATTTTTAGCTCCAATGGCATTAATCAAAAGTTACAGGCAAATTTTTCTTGGAATTACAGTTTTTGGAGTATTAATTATTATGTCTGTAATACTCGATAGGATGCTTGATGAGAGACGAGCTATCGCTCTTGAAGATGATGAATCAATAACACACACCTATGATGAAGTTGTATTCAAGGTTTCTAACGCCAATAAAGAGCCAGAGTTCGATAGAAATCCACTTGGGTTGCTCTTACTTACTAATAAGAAGGTAGCATTTGCGACGATTATGGAAGAGGAACTTGCGTTTATAATTCCCATTACCAAGATCATAGAGGTAGGTAATCTGTATAATGTAATGGCGGGCTCTCCACGTAAAACGCGGAATGTACGTGTTACCTACTTCGAGGACGAGAGCGTAAAAAACGTGACGTTTCAGTTGAAGAATGAGGTAAAAGCATGTGAATTCGTGCAGGACCTACGAGCGTCTGTTATATCTCACCCAAGTCATCCTCCGGAAAGAAAGAAAGTGGCCATTCATATCGATTAAACTCTTTGCGCGCTTTTTATGCCCCACGCACATTTTTTTTAACTATGTATAAAGTTGCGTGTATTTGATCTCACCATCATGACTACCAGATAATAATTTATATTTGCAATTACATTTTCTAAAAATGCCAGTTCAAATTATGCAAGGGACAGTGCTTTTATGAAGTTCATATGAACGTTGATCTACAAGTGCCGCTGGAACAACACAACACAAAACAAGAAGAAGTAATTCTCACGGTAAGCGCTATGACACATATGCCGCTTTTCATTGATTTGAGCAATAAGAAAGTTGTAGTCTTTGGCGGTGGACATATTGCTGAGCGAAAGGCAAAGCTTTTTTGTAATTACTCGAGGACCAAGGTCATCAGCAGGACTTTTACGCCAGAACTAAAGCGTATGGCCGGTGATGGTGAGATAGAGATCATAAAAGACGATCTCACTGATATACGGAGATACTTTCAGGGAACCTTCCTCGTCGTTCCTGCGACGAACGACCCTAAATTAAATGCACTTATCGCAGATTATGCAAAGACGAGGAAAACCCTCTTTAATCAAGTTGACGTTGTAGGTGACGTCATAGTTCCCTCTATCATCTCTAGTAATGAGATAACGCTGGGGATCACAACCTTGGGAAAGTCTATCGCATCTGCCAAATTTTTAAAAACACGAATTGAAGAGATATTGGACGAATTTTCTTCAATGTGTAGGTTACAAGAAGAAATAAGGTTTATGTTGAAAAGGATGATAAAAAATCAACAAGAACGGAAGCAAATGCTCTATAGAATACTCAGCGATGAAGAGGTATGGTTCGGACTTTCTCAGTCCTATGATGATGGGTTAAAAGCAGCCCTTGATATCGTGAATGAAAAACCTCAATAATGCTTCGAGAGGAGCTTTATGCCAATATTTTGATCTTTGCATTAGGCCACGTCAAGCAGTCAAAACATCGAAAATGTGATTGGTGCAGGCGATGAACAACGGTTAGAGTTAGTGCTTGAATGGCATATAAGGTAGATTAGGTGATCGTTTGGAGGTAATGGTTGCAGAGTACGCAAGCGTAGCCGCGCCTCATTTCGCTCCTGAAGGGTATGCGATGCTTAAGGCCTTACGAGATGGCTTCAGCAAAATTGGATGCACGGTTAGGTCGCCTTCCTACAAAAAACGCACTAAAGGCCATTTTTTTGATGAGGTAGAGCGCCTCTCAAAGAATTGCAAAGCAGGACTTGTCATAGCTCCTGACGACCTGCTGTATGCTCTTACAGTGATCGTAGAAAGAAATACCCTCAACCTTGGGTGTCCATCTAACGTTGTGAGAATTTGTGCAGATAAACTTACAACGTCTGAGATACTTGCAAGAGCATCTATCAACGTTCCGGAGATAAACCCGTTAACGGGACCCTACATTATAAAACCGAGGTTTGGATGCGGGTCTGATGGGGTTACCGTAGTCAACTCCCTTGAGGGAAAGAACATCACAGATACTTCGATTGTCGAGAAGTTCATAGAGGGGGATCACATAAGTGTGAGCATAATAACCGGCAGAACAACACTCCCGCTTTCAATCAATAAGCAACTATTACACATTAACGGAGAAGTAAGCTATCTCGGAAATGTCACACCGTACGAGGTGCGTGATCCGGAGTACGTCATAAGTCAGGCCGTTAAGGCGTCTCGACTACTTGGTTGCAAAGGTTATACGGGCATTGATATGGTACTTGAAAAGGATGGACAAGCTCGTATTGTTGACGTCAACGCGCGCCCGACAACCGCAATAGTGAGTATAGATAATCTGGCGGTGAACGTTTCTGAACTAATTTTTAAAGCTGGAATGGGGATTGAACTGCCGGAATCGGTCGAAATCAGAGGTAAACACATTTTTTTTAAGGCGGATAATTTCATTGATTTGAAAAATAATTGTTAAAGCACTCAATAATAGAGCTGGGGGGAAGATGAGGGACGATTGCGTCATAGGTATTGATATCGGTGGAGCGAACACAAAAATTGCGTCTGCCGATGGGAACGTTATGACGTGTTATCTCCCGCTGTGGGAAGGCGCTGATCTTGAGAGCGCGCTGAAACGCGTAAAACTTGCTTTCAAGCCGGAGGACGTGGGAGTCGTGATAACAGGTGAAATGGCCGATCGCTTTACTAGCAAGAAAGAAGGCGTGCTGCACATAGCTTCGGCAGTCAATTCAGTATTTGACGGTGCATATTTTTTTGACGTACATGGTCGACTTTCCCACGAGATTGAAGATCCAAGGCTGTATGCCGCTTCTAACTGGGTAGCTTCCGCTGACTTTGTCGCAGAAAAGATAAGAAATTGCATATTTGTGGACATGGGAAGCACGACGTGTGATATAATTCCCATAAAAAACGGAAAACCCAAAGCTTCACTTACAGATTACGAGCGATTGAAGCGTGGTGAGCTCATTTACACGGGCTTATTGAGGACGAATATTGCAGCTCTGATAAAGAGGGTTAACCTAGATGGAGGTTACTGCAGGGTTTCTTCTGAGCTTTATGCCATAACGGCTGATGCTCATATGATTCTTGGAACGATAACTGAACGTGATTATACGTGTGATACCCCCGATGGCAGGCCGCGCGACATTGACTCTGCTTATGACCGCATGGCGAGAGTTGTGCTCTGTGATATCGAAGAACTCGGCAAGGGCAGGGCGCGTGAGATAGCGAAGCAAGCTGCGATGGCACAGATAGATGAACTTTCGGACGTGATTTTTTCGCATTCCCAACATCATAATTTAGAGACCGTGTTGGCTGCGGGTGCGGGGGAGAGTATAGTCAAAAATGCCGCTGAAAGATCAGGACTTAGCGTTAAATCGCTTTCTGATATGTACGGGACGAGAATCTCTGGGGTATTTCCAGCTTTTGCAGTTGCAAATTTGCTACAACGAAGGGTTTGCGGTGACACTCGTTAGAAATGTTGGAGGAAAAAACGAAGCACAAAGTTCTTAAGATTGGGGGGAGCCTACTCGAGATCGGGCACGATCTCGTGCGTAATTTATTAACGCAAGAGTTGGACGTGTTAATCGTCCCCGGTGGGGGGCCCTTTGCAGATGTAGTAAGGCACTACTCTGGATCAGTGTCCAACGATGCGGCGCACTGGATGGCAGTCCTCGCTATGGAACAGTATGCTTTTTACCTCGCCGGCGGTACAGGATGTCGGTTGGTTGATGATGTTGTCGAAATGCCTTTAGGGGTTTCAATTCTCTTGCCTTTCAAAATAATTTATAAAAATGATCCTTTGCGGCATTCATGGAACGTCACTTCCGATGCTATTGCTGCGTGGATCGCTGGAACTCTTGAAGCCGATCTCGTTGTAGCTAAAGACGTCGACGGTATTTATATAAACGATGAATTAGTCAGAGTAATAAGGGCAAGCGAGCTCAGTTTTGAAACATGCATCGACACGACTCTTCCCGAGGTTTTACTGCAGTACAAGTCAAAATGCGTAATCATAAACGGCACTTACTTTAAGCGTGTAATTGACGCTCTTTGCGATAGAGATGTGATTGGAACGAGGGTGATCGTTTAGAATCTGTTTGCAGGTGTCTGACTACAACAGTATTATGCTTTGAGCTGTGTACTTATTTTACCTGTGGAGATATCGAATGTGAATAAAACGTGCATATCGTGCGGGGCAAAGCTATCAAAGGATACCAGCATTACATACCCGTGCCCCGTCTGCGGAGAAACGTTAGCGCGATGTAAAAAGTGCAAGAAGATGAGTAATCCTTATAGATGTGTGTGTGGATTTGAGGGACCCTAATATGGGAGATGTGGCTGTTCAAATTAAGGTTATGCCCCAAAGCACGGAGGTTGACCTAGAGCAACTTAAACGAAAAGTTGAGCTTGCGATTCCTAGCGATGCACGGCTCCACAGTTTTGATATACAACCGATTGCCTTTGGCTTGAAGGCTCTACTAGTGACGGTGATAGTAGATGATGCAGAAGGCGGCACCGACTCGACAGAAGAAGCGCTCTCGCGAGTCGACGGAGTTGAAAGCATTCAGGTAGTGACAGTGACGAGGATGTTATAGATACAGTGACATCCGTTTAATCAGATTTAAACTAGAGAGACTTGCCACAATTATGCACCGACCGGGATTCGAACCCGGGTTGTGGGCTCTCTTCCTAAAAAGGTGGAAGGCCCAAGTCATAGCCACTAGACCATCGGTGCGTCTTTATTACTGGTAATTTACGACACTACTTATACATTTACGGTATTAATCTTTTCTATAACGAAGTTCGTTTATGTCACGGCGTGCTCAGCAGCAAAGGACGAGGACATTCATCAAAGACATTGCCTCGGAGAGGATTGAACAGCTCTTTGAGCTTGCAGAAGTTGAATTTTCGAACCATAGCGAGAGAAGCGATAGGTATGTTCAGCTTGCAAAAGAGATAGGAATGAGGTACAGAGTGCGACTTCCAAAGAGGTTTAAAGTGCGCTTTTGTAGAAAATGTGAGCGCTACCTTGTTTACGGGGTAAATGCGCGCGTTCGCGTTAACAAAAAGCGAACGGTCATTACTTGTTTGAATTGCGAAGACATAAGGCGGTATTGAAACTACAATGGTGGTTTGCTAGGCCATGAAAGCGGGCATTCACAAATTAAAAGCTAAATCTACTGAAATTGACGCGACTATATGGATCGGTAAAAATGGGTTAACAGATTCAGTCGTTAGGGAGCTTAAGGATCAGCTCAAATCAAAGAGGTTTGTTAAAGTGAAGATCTTAAAAAACGCCGTCGAAGGAATACCTCGGAATAGGATTGCACGAGAACTTGAGGAACATTCCGGAGCAAAGTTACTCGAGGTAAAAGGCGGCGTTGCGGTGTACCTATCACCGTATCGGAAGAGAATTTGAGATAACCCAATCATACATGCGCCACGGAGAAAATGATATAAGGCAATAAGTTCTATTAAAAAATGATTTGATTTAAGCTCATTAATTTGTTATTGGAGAAATACATGACGACCTTATACGATGCACCTATTGATAAACTGATACAACTGCTCTCAAACAAACTTAAAGAAAATGAACATATCACACCCCCTGAGTGGGCTGGATGGGTAAAGACGGGCGTGCATAAGGAGCATCCACCACAGGACAAGGATTGGTGGTACATTCGATGCGCTTCAATACTCAGGCGCATTGCTATCGACGGACCAGTTGGGACGCAGAGGTTGCGGACGTTTTACGGCGGCAAGAC
>CAYYMO010000065.1:0-4947 GCA_964472955.1 uncultured Methanomicrobia archaeon
CCCGTCTTTGAGCGTAGTATATGCTTTGTTGATCGGTCTATTATAGCTAAACCCAAAAAATCTCGGTGTTTTCTTGTGGATCATCTGCTCTTCATCGGTTGACAAGTATATTTCGGCATTTTTAAACAAATTGAGTCCGCCGGTGTGGTCGGAATCACTATGTGTCAAGAATATATATTTCACGTTCCCTGGATCAAAACCTAGTCTATCAAACTCTTTTTTTATGCTGCCTTCATTAAAGCCGGTGTCAAAACAAATTGAGAGATCGTCCGTTTTATACAGAAACATGCTCGATGCCATAGTTTTTATTTCGTATAAATTCTCCAATATTTTGCTCATAGTAATCGCCTCCATTCCTATTTTCTAGTCCACCTCTAAAAAGTTATTTTTACGATAGCGATATTCGATATTAAACGATATCCTTGTAGAACACATTCGGTTAACGTTCGCACGAGGATGTTTATGTGACGGCACGTATTCGTAAACAAAACTAAATAACACAGTTATTTATTCGATTGTTTCATGTGCTTCAATGCGACTCGCTTTAAAGGTCAACGTGACTCCACGTCGTAAATGTTTGCCGACTTCTATAAACGACATATCGTTAATCATGACGTCCTTGAGCGTTATATCTTGTTTGGCGTTGGTGAAACGCTCTTGAAACAATCCAGTAATTGCGAACTTGGCGATAACATTTGGGTTTTTTATGTGCTTGAGTTCAGACTGATATGCAGAGGAGGAAACTTCATCGAATGTGAATTGCCCCATAATAGAATTCCGCACGTTACGTTTTATTCCCGTTCGTCCGTTTTTTCCAATAGAGTACATATCTTCTACTTTTACTTCTTCGCGAACTATCATCCGCATATCGCTCAAACTGGCAACATATTGTCCGTTCATTTTGAGGCGCACATCCTCCACAGTATCATATACGTTCATTACATCACTTTAATTTCTACTGTTATCACTTGTCACGTTTTCAGGCCTAGGTATAAAATGGAATAGCAATTAGAGGCTGAGGCATCTAATGGTACGTCCCTTTACTGATTTATCACTAATAATGTTTGTATTTTGTAAATCGCTGTTTTGCAAGCGGCTCGACTAGGTCTTTTGCCCGCCCTGTAACGCCCACATCTTTTTGTCCAATGAAAGCTGTAACAGCGTCTTCATTCCGGCTTACACTACCGCTAAACCGATCAAGAATGTTGCTGAGGACCCCCCATCTCCGATAGAACCTCCTTTCTTATCGTTGCCAGATGGCGCATAACGAACAGAAGCCTTGGATTTGCCTTAAGTAAGCGCCTTCCAATCTCTATATCGCTCATCGTCTGGAGGTTAATGCCTTTCACTCTCCGTAAAAACTTATTAAACTCGTCGTCAGATAGATCTACGGCAAACTCCTTGATTTTGTTGAAATGCTTTGTGTTTTTGCCAAAAAGTGTGTTATGGTATCTCGTTTCATATTCCTTGAGCACGTTTAGAGAAGAGTCGTCTTGACGTACGGCTTTACGAGCGACATCACCCGCTATCTTTCCGCCTTCCAACGCAGTCATCATCCCACCGCCTAACACAGTGTGGTGTGCAGCGTCACCTACCAGCATGAGCCCGTTTCTTGTCGGAGTTTTGACTTCTTCACCTGCCGGGACAGCCCCCATCACAAGTTCAAGTGGTCGCCCCTCAGGATAGTTCTTTGACACAAACTCGTCAAGATAGTCAATGGGCCTTTTTTCACCTAATTTGCTCGCGGGCACACCAAGCCCGATATTTGCTTTCTTGTCGCCTTTAGGAAACATCCACATGTAGCCACCAGGAGCACAGGATCCTGGATAAACATCCAGAAGATCTTCTTTCACATCAACGTCGGCCATAAGGTACTGAACGCTGCTCGCGATGTCCTTTAGCTTGAGGGTGGTGTTAATCCCGCCCCACCGTCCGACCTGTGATTCCACGCCGTCTGCGCCGATAACCACCTTCGAGCGGACCTCAAAGTCCTCGCCGAGCCGGTTGAGCTTAACGCCCTTTACGGTGCCATTTTCAACGATGAGTCCTATTGCACGGGTGCGCACCATGACGTGCGCTCCTGCCTGCGCAGCGGTCTTCGCCAGCTCCCTATCGAAGATTTTGCGTTCCAAAACGTATGCGAGCACACCCTCAATTCCCAGCGCCTCTCCTGATACGGTAAGCGTCGTGCCATCAGGCGCGATAAACCGGACTCCGTTGATCTCAGCTGCAATCCACTTTTTGTCAGGCTGTATATACATTGACAGGGTCCGTTTCTCAATGCATTCTGCGCATCGCACGGGTGAACCGATCTCCTGCCGCTTTTCTATTAGTAATACATCGCAGTCCTCAGCCGCAGTGCGTGCAGCGATCGACCCTCCGGGGCCCGCCCCGACCACAATGACATCGTACTCGTCCCTCATGTTTCCTCCTCTGCCGTTAAGGCTCTCCCCCGGCAAATCGTTGCTCATATCGCGCACATTATGCAGGTGTCCTAATTCCGAGGCAAGATTCGATGAGTCCGATCGAATTGGTCGGATAGATTGCGAAGACAAACGCCAAATTGTCCGCATTCAATTTTTGTGCTGATCATAAGCTACTACTCTATAACGTGGACTACAAGCCTTTAACTTCTAATAGATAATAGCAGCTATAAAACTTTAACACTACTTAGACCAGCCCCAGTTTCAACAGTATTTCAACATCTAGCTTAACTGCTGAGCACGATAGAATTTTAAGAATTAATGTTGCCCGCCCGACTTAACAGTTACTTAGAAAATCATCGGTGCGCAATTGAATATCCCCACAAATTATTTACAAGACTATATACAACGTGACCCAAGTTGATAGTATGAAACGGTGACTGCTCATTTCACTTATCGGTATGCCGAAACTGAGAACACTTATGCCTTAACAGTTCTGCCTGCATCGCGATAATCAATCCTCACTACGAGCAGCACGACGACCCCCTCTTATGTGGGATACCACAGGTTAATGTCTTAGCGAAACGTACAGGTCGGGTCTCTCGAGTTTAATGGTTTCCGCCCAGTTGTGTGCGGAATGAACGTGTAAGTACGAGAGACGCTGCCGTGACTTAATTGTAACCATATTCTTTAGCCCCAATTTCAATACATCCGAGATATTGTAATTCGTTGATAATCCGAATCAACAGCATAATTTCAAAATACTGTAATTCTTCTTATCGGTAAAAAGTCACCAAATGCCGAGCGATTGACTAACTTCAACCTCCCTCGCAAAGCGCCCCAACAGTAGGCTATGCGGGTGGCGAAGCGTAGCGTAATGTACGTCGGTGAACATCCCGCTCTGCTTGCTTATGCGTTCCTCGTTACAGTAAGCTACGGTCGGTGCCGGCATTGGTCTTGCCTCTGTTAGCGGTCCATGCCGTCAACCTCGCGAGTACATCCGGCGCCAAGGCTGCCGATCTTACCGTATCCGGTCGGCCTGCTCAGAGGCGATAATTCCTGAGGTAGGCTCAACCCGCGCGTCATCGGCACCAGTACTCGCGATGTCCTCCTCGAGGTACTGTTGATGAGAGGAGACAAATTTTACGTTGGTTATAGAGGGGATGCCGTCTGAACAGGGGTTGGCGATGGACTGAGGAAAATCGTTGGCGTTTTTCCTGCAATAGCATCCAAATACGCTGTACCGAATTCAGTTGCTGGCTCAACGCTCGTGCCCTCTGGCCATTCGTTCCATGTTGTGATTAGCTGCCATGTAGCTCCGCTCGCTTTCATCTTCAGGATATCATTAGTGAATCGATTCATATCTTGCTCCAACCTTGGATTGGACTCATTCCATCGGTAAAAACCAGGACTCACACTCACGCTGTACGGCAACAGAGGGAGGTACCCGACTACTGGATAGTACTGATGCCAACTGTCCGGTTGACTCGTGCATGTTTCGTAACCGGGGAACGCCTGCAGCACGAGGTACACGTTCACACCGCTCTGCTGTCTTGCCTGTATCCAGCGGTCAGCCATAGTGCAATTATCTGAAGCATCAGAATAGACAAACACGACGGGCTTACCGTTAACCCATAACCATCCAGGCTGTCCAAAAAAATGCGCCTGCAGGTACTGGAGGTCACTCGCTATTTGACTGACCGTGGGATCACCGTACCCTTCCTGCTCGTAGTAAATCGACCAGCGCATGTTCTGGTAAGGGCTGCCAACCCGCTCACTCCGCGCTAAGATCTGCTGCAATGCCGTGTCCGTAAACTGACCCGGCCCGTCCCAGCTGCTAATCATGGCCTGAATCCCGGCACGTTTCGCCAGTTGCAGCTGCTGGTCTATTATCCTGTCATCTGTACTGTTGTAAAAGCCAAGCACCGGATGGTAATGCGTAAATGGCATTCCGTTCACCGCATGCCAATTTAATGAGGGCTGTGAGTACCAAGGGTAAAAAAAGGCCGCCGTTATTGGTGGCGTCGGTTGGTATCCGCTCGGAGGCAGGGGTGCCGCTGACGCAGCACTTACACTAGGCACGGCAACTGAACCTATGGTTATAACCACCAGTGATAGTAGTATTAATGCTGTGTTCTTCTTCATAGCACCACTTCTTTTCGCTGCTGATTCTTACTTCGTTTGAGGGAAGATCACGCAGCAGTCAACATTTTTTAAACAAAGTGGAGAGTTACAATATAAATAAACCCTTCATGATTCGGAAAGGAGATACGCCCTCACATGTTGCGCCACAGCTTTGCCGTTCATCTCGTCCGTGAAGGTGCAGACATCCGGCGGGTGCAGCTCCTCCTCAGGCACACCAACCTCAACACGACGTCGACTTATTTAAAATTTAGGACAGCCGACCTGTTGGAGAAGTATAATAAAAATTGAATTTTGAGACAGCTAGAAAGATCTATGCTTCCAACCATGTTTTCATGCCTTACCCCTCTCGAGTTATGCATGTAGTTTACTCTAGCACATC
>CAYYMO010000066.1:0-12751 GCA_964472955.1 uncultured Methanomicrobia archaeon
TGATGGTACAGCTATTTGAATTTTGGGGATCATTGTCCCACAGACTGAGCTCGCAAGCTTGTCTTGTGTATTTATACTAAGAGTGCTTAGCTACTTAAAGGTTTCTCAGATCAAATGTAACGACAATGTGATTTCACTATATTTTGATAATATTAATGAGCTTTACAAAAGATAGTTATAAATAAATTCTTCACGTTCTCTCAAATACAAAAATTTTAATGCTACTTTTTTTAAGTGTACACTTCTATTACAAAAAAGCTCTTCTTTTTTGATTAAATAGACGCAAAATCACTAAGACGCAAAATCACTAATTTTAGTATAGTTATCAAAAATATCGATTGCAGCCCCTCTCAATTTTTGGGTTGGCAAAGTCAATACTAAAGTCGCAAATTCTAACGAGACTAAAATATAAGGCACTAAAGATGATCAGAAAGCCAATTATACTCTAAAAAAAATTCAGTTCATTGGGGACCTCCGGCGTGCTTTATGTTCATCTGTGTGGGACTTAACAGCAATTTAAGAGACAATGTTGGTGTGTATCGTAGTCGCGAGTTTGTACTGTATATAGAATATTAACCCAACAACATTACTTTTTTAACCAAGCAACATCACTTTTAAAGTAGCTAAAATTGTGTTTGTTGCATTTCCAAATCTCAAATCTAAAGTTTAGACTAAATAAACTGGCGTCTAAACATGCCCGGCAGTTAATAGCTCAAAGGTCGACATAAGAATGAATCAATAGCTTCAGCAGCATGACTCCGTAGCGTTGCAACTTGTTAAATCGGATAATTTGCAATTTAAAGTGATAAAGAGATTTAATTTAGATATCTAGGGAATTAACAAGAAGTTTATGATAGATACAAATCCAAGAATAATGGCATACCCGTTCTTTAGACAAATCGCGGATCAATAAGTTTAAAAAGAGTATATTCCACACGTTGAATGATAATAATTTCATAAATTGTCAGTTACAACCGAGGGACGTACCTCATATTCGTTCGCGATTGCATATGATTTTAGATGTGAAACAAAATAACCGCGCAACAAGATCGTTGCTTGAAAGTCCATAAACTTTTGCCATTAACAATGGAATTTCAATGTATTCTAGCTTAACATAATTAATGGTTGTGCAAAAAAACTAAGATAACAATTTATTTCAAAAGCAGAATACATAATAGTAAAGTGACATTACATTGAGCTATAAAACAGCAATTAAACCCATGATCGAAATTATTACTCCTTCTCGAATCCATATTACTTTGATTGATTTAAACGGTGCTCTTGGTAGAATTGATGGCAGTGTTGGGATAACTCTAGACTCTCCCGTGATTAAGATCCGAGCAAAAAAGTCCAATAAACTTGCTGTTCAGGGAAACAGTGGATTTTCAGAAAGAACTAAAAAGGTCCTAGAAGCGATAACAATTGCTTATAATACTGAAGGGATTGAGGTTGACATTATCGAAGATTATCCAGATCACGTTGGACTTGGGTCGGGTACTCAAGCTTCGCTAGCGGCGGGGATGGCATTAAGCAAACTTTATGACCTAAATCTCAACCCAATTGATATTGCACGTTTAACAAAAAGAGGCGGAACATCAGGGATTGGAATTACAGCCTACGATCGTGGGGGGTTCATAATAGATGGCGGTCACAAGGGAAAGTGTGAGTTCAAGCCATCATCAGCTTCTGGGGAGTTTTTCCCACCGCCCGTGTTAATACGTCACGATTTTCCGGACTGGGACATAATAATTGCTATTCCTGACTTAAAAGGAGCAAGCAATGAAAAAGAAGTTAATATATTTAAAGAAGTGTGTCCCATCCCCCTACAAGAAGTTCAGGAACTCAGCCATATAATACTCATGGAGATGTTACCAGCAGTTGTTGAACAAGATATTACAAGTTTCGGAGCTTCAATAAATAAAATCCAAGATTTGGGGTTTAAACGTCGTGAAGTACAACTTCAGCCATTTTGTAAACAGTTAATTGAATTCATGAAAAAAAGTGGAGCATATGGATCTGGAATGAGTTCATTCGGGCCTACTGTTTACGCTATTACTGACGATAAAAGCTTAAAGAATGCGGTGCAGACATATCTTAATGAGACCACTAGTGGTAAAGCATATTGTGTCAAAGCTCGCAACTGCGGAGCATATCTGAAAGAATTTTAAGGATAGATTTGAAATTAGTAATAAAAGAGTGATATAACTTCCCATAAGATGTATAAAGGTTAAATAAATGTTTTCGAATCTCCAATGCAAATTATCGGCGCTCCAAAAGCTGATTCTTCTCACTGACGGTTCAGTAACAACTTTGCTTGAAGTTATCACTGGCAAGCCAGTTACCGTTAGTACCCTCGTCCAAAGGATTGTTAAAGCTGATCACGAAATCGCAGAATTACTTGAAATTGAAGAGGAAGATAGTCTCAACTACAGAGTAGTAACATTAAGAAACATCGATAGCGAAAAGCCCCTCATCTATGCCGAGTCATATACCCCCATATCAAGGTTGCAGAAGGAGTTCAAATATGATCTTATGAAAGCTGATGTGCCAATAGGCAACATCATGCAAGAGCGAAAAATAGAATCGAGACGAGAGATTGAGAAGATAGAGATGATTTTCAACGATGAGTTCAACGAAATATTTGATGTGCCTTATCACGTCCCAATGTTGTCGAGAACATACAATATAATAAGTAATAACATGGTGCTAATAAGGATCACAGAAACTTTTCCATCAACTAGTTTTTTAAGATTTAATGCCTATTAGGTATTATTGTAAAACGTAAGAGAAACTTTAGCGAGAGTCAAATTTCTAAATTATAGATCGAATTCAATAAGCAAGCAATGCCCGAAGCTTCTTTCACTTAATTTTAGACATAGAAGATAGTTCAAGAGGTTGACATATCATATCCATTCAAACTAATTCGTACTATTGTAAGAACCATCTTTATTGGCATTTGCATACCTCATATAAATCAATGAAAATGCTAAAAACCATATCGGAAAAAGTATATAGCTTGCATAATCGTGTACACGCCACAAACTATCAGAACCAAAGTAATATCCAGCTGTAAACAGCAATAGTAGCCTTATGAAGTTTTGAATAAAAGTTCCAGCAAGACCTAAAATAAAAAGTCCAAGAATAACTAAATTTTTTGGCTTTCTGTCTATTAACATAAGGCCAAATATGGCAAAGAATATCGCAATTGAATCGCTACCAGAACATCTCGCATCAACCATCGCAACTATATCAGAACCATTTAAACTCGTTAAAGTCACTTTAGCTCCCGCAAGTGATACTGGTACCCCAAGGAATCTAAGTGTAGAAGTAGAAAGTAAAGCCGTAAAAATAGAGAATGAAGATGAAAAAAGAGTTTCAATAAACAACGGAAGTCCAACAGCAATACCGTAAACAATTAAAAGCATGAACGGAATTTTCGAAGCGCGTCCAAAGAAAATACAAAACGAGGAGACCATAACTAAGCCAATCGCAAATATTTTAAGTGGTAGGCCAGAGATTGGAACTGATAAATAATCAAGAAATGCAAGAGCTGGGACAAAAAGTCCAACCCCTAAACACAACCAATGTACGTTAACTTTTTCGTTAGAGATATCAATTTCAGAACGCTTTATCCAAATCCAAAGTATACAAAGTAATAAAACGATCCAAGAATAAAATCCATTCTGCTTAAGCAGCTGCACATTTAAAATATCTGAAAAATCGTGAACAATGTTTCCAAATATAAATAAGGTAACAAGAACGGAAATTGCCCAGAGGACACCCCTAATGTGGATACTATACTTGTCGACAAACATCTTTTGGTACCATATCATACATTCGTTTATACGATATTCTAATTTTCACCAATTTATCTATACCTATATCAACGATAGACTTATTGCTATTAAAAGGTTTGAGAAACTAACCAAATCCTAACGCCATCACGCGTGAAAAAGATGTCCAAGGTCCCAGCGGCGCTCAGAATTGACGTAGATACTGTAAAGGACGTACTTCTTTTACCTAAACTTCTAGACGTATTAAAGAGCGCAGACGTCAAAGCAACTTTTTTCGTTACGACTGGACCCGACAGAACTGGGTTTAACATATTTAAACACCTTAAACAACCACAAAACTACATTAAAGTCCTCAAATCAAAGCCATATAGATTCGGCATTCACAGTTTAAATGGATTATTTCGGCATATCGAGGTCCAAAATTCACATCCTTATATTTTACAACGGGCTTTAAAAGAAGGCCATGAACTTGGACTACACGGTTACGACCATTACAGATGGACAAATGAGTTAACAAAATTTAATGATAAATATATTATCTCACTCATTCAACGTGGACTTGCAGCTATAGATAACATAGCCAAGATTGACGTTGGAAGTTTTGCTTCCCCAGGATTTAAAGTAACTCAAGAGTTCTTAAAATCAATAGATACCTTTAACTTTCATTATTCTAGCGATTACAAATTTGATATGCCTGTAGCGCCGTTTCATCCACAATTTGGCAGTCGAACTTCACGGATATTGCAGATACCAGTCGCAGGTGATTCAATAGGGGAGCTGGCTACAAATGGGTACGCTGAAAACGCGATATTATCCCTTATCAAACGGAGGCTAGATGTTTGGTATCAAAGCAGGGTACCGTTTGTGATATATATGCACCCTTCTTACGAAATAGCTTACAAGTTTGGGCTTTTCAATCAAGTATTGACACTAATAGATAACGATAATAGATTTGAGTTATCAACTCTGGCCCGAATCTCTAGTATGTTGGAGGCGTGAGTATGAAGCCTCTTAAAATTGTTCACATATATGAGCTGGGACCACAAGAAGAGGGCGTTTTAATAGGTGGTGTCGAAGTTGCACTCTTGGAACTCTCAAAATCGCTAGTGAGACTCGGGCATGAAGTGACTATTGTAAATGGTGCAAGCAAAGGTACAAGAGATTTTTCTATAGATGGAGTCACCATTAGAAATGTTGACTTTGGCGGATTTATGAAATCGACGTGGGATCCTTCAAATCTCCGCTTGATGCGACAAATTGCCTTTCCTATCGCAGCGTTAAAAGCGAATCTAGACGGGTACGATATTTATCACGGTCATTTTTACACTTCGGGCCTTGTAGCTAATTTTTTAGCGAAAAGAAATAGAGCAGTTGCAGTGAACACGATTCACGGCTCTTATTATGACATATGGAGATACTTAGAACCTCCGATTGTTTCCTCGATGTATAGGCTAGCCGAAAGAACTCTAGCTCCAGCACTTGCAAAGATGTCAGGAATACAAATTCACACTGGAGGTTATTTTGCTACTAAAGTACTTAGTTGGGGCGCCCCTTCCGAGAAAGTGGTGACAATTCATAACGGATTCGACCCCAAAACTTTTAATCCACAAACACACCCAGCCGAGATCCCAGTCGATGGAACGATTTTATTTACAGCGAGAAGGCTTGTTGAAAAGAATGGTTTAGAATATCTTATTAAAGCGATGCCAAAAATTGTAGAAAAATATGACGCACATTTGTTAATTGCAGGGGACGGTCCGCACAAGCCTCAACTTCAACGATTAGCAGAAGCGCTAGGATTACGTAAGAATATTTTATTCATTGGCTTAGTTCCACATCAGAAACTGCCGCCATATATTGTTCGGTCAGATCTCGTGATTATCCCTAGTTTAATGGAATCATCGAGTCTGTTTTTAATAGAGTCTATGGCATGTAAGAAAGCAGTGGTTGCCTCAAATATTGGTGGTATTCCCGAAGTTCTAAATAGAAATTGCGGAGTTTTGGTGAAACCAATGGACGAATATGCTCTTTCTACAGCGGTTTTATACTTATTATCTAACGATGCGGTTAAAAACGAACTCGCTGAAAACGCCTTTCAGGCGGTAACTAATGCGTTAACTTGGGACAACGTTGGCCATTTAACAGAATTTGCTTACTTAAAAGCTCTTGGCGTTAAGGTTAGTGATAGTAGTCAGGACTAGTGGCTTTTCTAAACTCTGTACATGTCTTGCAAGCGTCAATTGGAACGAGCCCAAAAGCTCCACATCGCACATATTTTCCCTTATCATAAATTTCGTAGCCAACAAAGGCCAAACAATGCACATCAGATTCAATAGTGGCGGTACCAAAGCCCATATGAACCACACAATATTTTTGCTTTATTATTATTTATTTTTTGCGAAAGTTTTATTTATAATTGACAATTTATTCGTAAAAGATTGTGGGCAAATTACAATCGTGCGATTGATATAAATCCCGTATGACCAACACGTGTCGATGGCCGCGTGCCCCTTTTGGATACTTCAATTTCCCTCTCAATTACTTCAAACGTTCTAACGTAAGAAGAGTTTTTAAGCGATTTTCGTACATCTAATGCCTGTTCATAGAAAGGAGAATAGGAAACTATAAACCCTCCTGGTATAACGAGCTCTGATAATACCTCTACAGCTTTACGTGCCTCGAATAAATCAAGCGTTACAACGTCAAATCTGTCTTCTGTAGAAATATCTATAACATTGCCGACTACAACTTCAACATTTTTCAAGCCCGCCTGTTCAATATTTTTAACAGCATTTTGCGCAAATTCTGGGTTTATTTCGTAAGTTATCACTTTCTTAGCAATCGCTCCTAAAAAGATAGCAATGATACCAGAGCCTGTGCCAGCATCGAGAACCACATCATCTTTGTTCAGGCCTGTATGTGCCAAGATCACGCCAATATCCTGAGGCATCATCGGCGTGCCAGTTCGTGTAAGATGATGAAAAAAATCTGGATTCCTTGGTTTCAGAACTCTGAACTCGTATCCCATATGGGTCAATATAGTGTCGCCATATTCAAGCTCTTTTAAGGTTTCAAGGTTTATCACTCCTTTATCGGTGTGAAGCTCCCCTCTAGACTTTACGAGAAACTCTTTTTTAGAACCGTGTCTCATTGACACTAACAAAGCAGTATCTACCATTCAATTACGATATCATTGTTTGCTTCCTGCAAGCTGCAAAATGGCTTCAGCAAGGTCACCTTTTGATTCTATCAATGCATTTTTCGCCATTTCTTCACTGACACCACTTTGTTCAGCTACGAGCTTTATATCCTCTTCTTTTGCGGAGGGCTTTTCTATACTCTCACCCCTGATCTGAAAAGTTTTGCTGTCTCCAACGGTTATTACCGTCACGTCTGCATTTTCAAGAACAAGTTCTTTATCAGTAAGGCGAATTATGACTTCTCGCACACCTTCAAGCTCTTCTGCTTCAACACCCATTTTTTTCAACTGTTGTTGCAACTTCTTAGGGTTCACGCCTTTCATTCCAGGAAACATAATCGTACCTCACAACAAAGAAGTATTCAAAGGATTTTTATGTTGCGGTGTCCAATTTTTATGACTTACGACAAAATATTATATGCAATTTTGCACATCAGCTTTCTGAAATCCATATCTAACTTTCACCGCTATACCTTTACCAAAGGCGAGCATCTCTTTAGGGCTCAAAAGCGCTCGTCCTGTCGCGAGCAATTTATCACTTTCATCTACTAAAAGCACCTCATCATTAGCCCTTAACCCCAAATCGACGTCGACGACGTGCTTCGCAAAAGCCGTTTTTCCTGAACCTACAAACGATGCGGTATCTGAATTTACTACAACGCGAAGTTTTGGATGCGCGAAGTTCTCATGTAAACGTATAGCGCCGAGCTTAGATAACGTAAATAATCCATCATATGAGCGCAATGTGGCTACTCTTATGTCGTTATCCATAACTTGGCTTACCCTTCCTGTTGTGGAAAGCATGAACGTTACTGATTCCGGAAAAAGGGCTTCTCCTGCGCCCTGCCCGAACTGATAATCTCCTATTATCCTAACACGCTTTAGCACAAGCGTTATATTGCAACCACATCTATTTTATATGTGATGTCATCGGAGTTCCTCAATCCTCTGGAAAGCCGCCGAATCGATGAGAACTGTATCGGACTTGGGATTTCTAAACTACAGCTCATGGAAAATGCAGGTCGAGCAGTCGCAATATGTGCAATGAATAAGTTCGACACATTGTCGCAGCAGTGCAACAGAAAAATTGCTGTTATATGTGGTCTCGGTAATAATGGGGGGGATGGATTAGTAGCGGCGCGCCATCTTTCAAGGAATTTCGACGTAGATGTTGTTTTAATCGGCACAGAATGTTCGATTAAAACTGAAGAAGCGCGGAATAACTGGAATACGATAAAGAGGATGGACGCTTCGATTAAGCTCGCAGACGTGAATTCTATGTTTAGCCGCGAGAGCCCCCTAACGCGGCTAGACGAATTTGATTTAATTATCGATGGTATCTTTGGGACTGGAATCTATGGAACCGTACGGGAACCTGAGTCATCTGTTATTGATATGATCAACGCATCGCTGGCCTTCAAAATCTCTATTGATCTTCCAAGTGGGTATGGAACAAATAAAGTAGTTAATGCGGATTATTCTGTAATTCTTCATAGACCTAAAGTTGGAGTTTTGCTTGAACATTTTGAAGTAGCTGACATAGGAATACCTGTTGAAGCTGAAGTATACACAGGACGAGGAGATTTGCTTTATGAGCGAAAAGCGGATAGCCACAAAGGTGACAATGGGAGGGTCTTAGTTATCGGCGGAGGGCCCTACACTGGAGCGCCTATACTTTCGGCTATGGCAGCAATGAAAAGTGGGGTTGATGTAGTGACGGTAGCAACGCCGCGAGACGAGATAGTCGCAGGATACTCGCCAAATTTAATTGTTAAAAAGGCAGGGATAGAAAAGATAGCAACAAAAGACGTTGACTATTTAAGTGAGCTCATCAACAGAAACGATTCTATCGTGATGGGGCCTGGCCTCGGGACAGACGCTGCAACTACTAAAGCTGTTAGCACACTGATTCCGCTGTGTAAACGCCTTGCTCTTGATGCTGACGGGTTAAAGGCTCTACAAAATACTCAATTTGAGGAGGGATGCGTGATTATCACGCCACATCAAAAAGAATTCGAACTCCTCATTGAAGAAGAACTTCCCCGCGAAATGGACGAAAAGATCAGGCTTGTAACATCATTCTCTCGAGATCGAAATGTCGTCACACTTCTTAAAGGCCGTATTGATATCATTTCTGATGGGAATAAGTACCGACTAAATAAGACCGGAAATCCAGGGATGACAGTAGGGGGCACAGGAGATGTGCTCGTGGGTATCGTTGGGGCGTGGTTAACAAGGGCAGATGGGTTTAGCGCCGCGTCAGCTGCGGCGTATATAAACGGATCTGCTGGGGATTTAGCTTTCGAAAAGTTAGGGTACAGTCTCCTTGCGACAGATGTCATTGAGAACATTCCTCGCGTCATGAAAGTTGGAGTTATGAAGCAGTGAAAGTTAAGAAAAAAGTCCGTAGCTTAGTGCTGGAACATAAGAAATAGTTTTTGTGTAAAAATCGATTACATTGCATAGTACACTGCGAATTCAATTACGTTACTGCCAGTCGTGAGAACAAATCTTATTAGATGTACAAACTGAGCTAAATTCGGTTACGTTAATTATGATTTATTAGAAATTGCGTTGAAATCAATAATAGTCTGATTCATATTTGCTTCTGTAGGACATTAATAAATCTATTCCTGCAGTTTGATTTAAAGAGGTCTGCTCCAGAAAAGATCGTTTAGTCGGGGCAGTGCCGCAAGAGTTGTGCAGGGCGGTAGCTTTGGATAAATTAGCTCAAGAGGTTGGTTTAGAAAGATTATTTCAACCACGATGCGCGAAATAAATAAACTCTTGGAGATTTACCTTTCGGAGTTAGTTTCTGCATAGATCAATACAGAGGTATTTTATAAGAAGTCGATTCATCTTTTTTCGATAAATCTGTTTAATTTTAGCATTAAATTATCCTTATCAAAATGTGTGCGACTAAATACTAGTCGCTAATAGTGAAAGACGTGTCAAAGCTCTTTTATTTGTCCGCATCTGTAAAGGGTGATGTAATGTTTTGTCCTCTCTAATGGCAAAATCTAGCGCTAACAAGTATCTCTTTCTGGTTTCCTTTATTTCTGTAGAATAAACTAAGCGCAAGAATAATTGCCAAATGTGCTGTTCAATTTTAATAGTCCGCTACATTTTCAACGCCTTTGTGGTAAGGAGTGTTTCACTCGTTCATCTCATGCTATCTAATTAACCCTGGCGGGGTCGGTTTTGGCATCGGTACAGGAGTTGGCGTCGGGAAAATCGTCGGAACAGGTGTCGGCTCAGGCGTCGGTAGCGGTGTTGGTATTGGCGTGGGTAACGGTGTCGATAGCGGTGTTGGTATTGGTGTCGGAATTGGCGTTGGTAGCGAGATTCTTGTTGGTGTTGGTAATGGTGTCGGTTTCGGCGTTGTAAACGGTGTTCGTGTCGATGCGGCCGTAATGTTTCCTACCACACCTGTCTTGTTCGTCGCCGCGGTTGTGCTATTCGTAGCAGTGCTTTTCGTGTTCAAAGGAACATACATCGCAGCAAAAACTAACACTAAAGCTACAATGAATAGAAGTCCACTGACTAATACTTTTTTCTTAGTAAAAGGAAATATGATTCCTGAGAACCGTTTCAGTGACTTAACTTTTTGTTGCTGTGATAAGTACCCACTTTGTGAGCCGCTCTGAAGTTGTGGTTGATACGTGGCACCTTTAGTCTTCTCTGGCTTTTTATATTCTGATCCACATTCAGGACAAAACCGCTCATATTGAGATAAAATGGTCCCACAATATTCACAAATTTTTTTGTCATCCATTACGATTCACGGTTTAACTTTAAATGTTTAGGACTTGTGAAGTATGAAGGACTAAGACTTCATGAGTTATAAAACTCACGCTTTTAAACAATTGCAAACTTTTAATCAGTCTTTTTTGAGTACTTTCCTTCAAACTTAATTTACGCACACGAATTTTTAAACCACATTCGTATTTCTTCTCAATTTGTTACGCAATTTCAAATAGCGAGTTATACTATCGCCCCTCCCACTATGCTCCCCTGCAAGGCTGAATAGTTACGCAGATCTTCGCTATTTAACTCACAATTAATTAAACCTTCAGAGGGCACTTTCTTTGTAACAGAAGTAAATCAGCTTCTTAAAGTGTCTTATTGAGCTTTGTCACTGTCTTATAATTCTAAAAATAAGGGAGTTGTTTCCCAGACTTCCGTTTTAATAGCTAGACTTACATTTCCAATGTGCAACATTATATTTGAACCGATTTGTCAAAAAAATCCAAAGACTATTCCTTTTTACCGACATAAACCCACTGATCGTATATGCCCGTGTCGTCTCTATTATCTAGGATAGCACCTTCTATTCCTAAGTTTGCCATAACGTCATAAATAAAGTCTACTTCTTCTTCTTTATGGACTGTAAAAATGAAAGTGCCCCGATCAACTATAGAGGCCGCCTCTGCAAGTATGTGTTGCCAACCATATTTATTAAATTCATAAATCGATCCAAGCATAAATCCAACGACACTATTAAAGGTTTGGCTGTTAAAGAATTCATACTGTGATAACGTTGATGCATCTAGCACTACGGTCTTGTTCATTTCGAGAGCACCGTGATATAAACCCTCACATATCGAACACTTGTCGTTATCTAAAGCGAATATATCATACCCAAGAGATCGTAATACTGCCGTAGCCATCCCATTACCACAGCATATTTCAAGTATTTTGGATTCAGCTATATCATAGCGCAATGCAAGTTTCGTTTCAAACAGTGACCTTAGTCTCTCCTGCCGGTCAGCAGAATAGGCTAAAGCGTAGGATCTCTGTTCTATAGTACACTCGCAGTTATTACCATTAAGAAGAGCATTCGACAGAAGAATAAGGATATCGTTATGAAGCTCTGACCTAACGAGATAAAAGGTGATTTTTTTGCTTGATCGAGCCCGCTGGAAGAATTCTGTAGCGCACTCGTCAAATTTACTATCCAGATTAACAACATCGGTGACGAGA
Source organism: uncultured Methanomicrobia archaeon (assembly GCA_964472955.1). Taxonomy (GTDB): domain Archaea; phylum Halobacteriota; class Bog-38; order Methanoflorentales; family Methanoflorentaceae; genus DASPRZ01. Next base: position 11,977 of record CAYYMO010000066.1, read on the forward strand.
GTCCAAAATTTGTCCTTAAAAGCAATACCTATGACGTGAGCACTACTTTTACAAACAAAGCGGGCAACTACCTCAAACGGAGTATTTCGTACCTCTTGTAAAATGTATTTTGAAAATCCAGTTTCTCTAAGTGCTGCATAGCTGCTTTCAACGAGGTTTATATCGTCGGAACCGAGAAGTTCGTTTAGTCTCAGAGTTCCTCACCGTCTATGTGCAATGCCGATGATATCATGAAGGTTAAAATTTTTTTCGGTTAAATACGCACTTATGCCGCCCGAAATCTCTTTGAATATCGATATGTCTCTTGCAACAGCTGATCCTAGCTGAATCGCCTGCGCCCCCGCCATTATAAGTTCAAGCGCGCCCCTATAGTCGTTAACTCCGCCCACGCCAACTATTGGTATGTCCAACTCATTGTACAGTTCATAGATACATCTAACAGCAATAGGGTGTATTACATGCCCGGAAACCCCTCCAAATATATTTCCAAGAACGGGCATCCCGCTTTCTATATCGATTGCCATGCCCGTTAAAGTGTTTATGGCAACTACAGCATCTGCGCCTCCGCGTTCAGCTGCCTTACCAATAGAAGTTATATCATTGACGTTCGGTGTAAGCTTAACCCAAACGGGCAGTTCAACTGCGTCTTTTATCCTTTTTGTTATTGTTTCTACAACAACCGGCTGAGACCCGATTTCAGACCCGTAGCCTTTTGTATGTGGGCAGCTGAGATTAAGTTCGATGGCATCTGCTAGCCTGCAGACGCTAGTTGCGA
>CAYYMO010000067.1:0-7415 GCA_964472955.1 uncultured Methanomicrobia archaeon
GGTGCTGGCGAGATTGATGTAATTTGGACAAAAAAAGATCACCCAAACCTTCCTGCGTTTAAAATAGGTTTTTTGATTTATGCTGCGAGCGGCGATGTGCCTATTGACTTTATAACGCACAACGTTGCGAAAGCAATTATATCGGTCTGTGACCAAGTGATCTTTTTAGTGCCCGATGAGGCCTCCTTACGGTCGGTCAAAGGAAAAATTGCCTCGATGGATGCTATCGGAGGATTGCTACAACTGAAGAAATATGCGCACGCGATTACTCCTGAAGAGCTTCTTGGTGGTATCAAATAGGTGTGAACAGAAATGAGGATAGAAAAAGGCAAACATGTTACGTTAAAATCGCTAAATGAGGATTTATACCTTGAGGCAAATGTACAGCTTCATCCAGAACTGCCCGATACGACAATGGACATTTATGGCATCCTAACCGCGGAAGAGCATGTTATTATCCATGGCTCGATAAAATGTTCAGAGGCTATCTTTGGCGACAATTGCCACGTAAAAGGTTCAGTAATTACCGGCGGGATAAAAACTGGAAGTAACTTTAAAGCTCATAATGTAGTGGCTGGAGAAGCGGCCAATATAGGGGCCAATTCCGAAATTGCTAAACTAGAAGCGGTCAATGATTTAGTAATTGGTAAAAATTCGAAGATTAGACACGCAATAAGTGAACGCGGACATATTACACTGGAGAAGGGAGCAGAAGTCGATGTAATTGAGGCAGAACAAGGAGTAATTAAAATCTAGCAAAAAAATTTACAATCTATTATTCTTTCACTCAAAGAAACATTTTCATGAGATCATAGCCTACATCAACCCTTCCTTTAAACTTTTCTTTGATGGTCTCGATCATTGCATTTTCATGTCCAATGGTGTGCGGATAAAGATGGGTGAGCACGATTCGCTCAATGCCTTTATCGTATATTAAGTCCCGCAGCTTTGCAGGAGTCGTATGATTCGTTATATATGAAAACTCATCCGGGAAAGAACACTCATGCACTAGCACGTCGACATTTCCATGACAGAGTTCTTTAATTGCTTCACTTGGCTCGGTGTCTCCAGAGTAAACGAACGTTGATGTTGGCGTTTTCATTCTGTAAGCGAGGGAGGGCAAACTATGGATCGACTTACGCGCGGTGACTACACTACTTCCAACTCGGATGACATCACCGTCATGTAGTTCTTTTACATCGACTTCGACATCTATGTAGCTATAGCAAGATAACAGCGTATTTAGCCAATCTGTTGTTCCTTCTGGTCCGTAAACTCTAACCTTTTGTCTTTTTATACCAAGGTCATCGCTCGTCAATTGTTGCGCCTTCAAAAGTGCTAAAAAGTCAGAGTTATGGTCAAGGTGATGATGCGTAAAAAATACTGTGGCAATTTTCAAATAATCGTACCCACTTTGAGCTATACGTCCCAGAACACCTGCACCGCAGTCAAAAAGCATAAGTTCTTCCGGGGTCTTTACCAAGATTCCAGATTGAGCTTTTTCAAGTTGGGGTATTGCAACTCCAGTTCCTAAAAGAATAATGTTCATGTTGATCTAATAGTTAACCATCACAGGTTTTTATATGTTGTTTTTCTTGCGTATGTTTAATAATCTTAGTGCGCATTCTACTGCATCTTCTGGCGTAGTGGCTTTAGTCGTTCCTTCGATCGCCCATTGAGAGGCAAGAGTTATCACCGGTTTTCCCATTTTCAAAGCAAGAGCAATTTCTGAAAGCGTTCCATATCCGCCAGCTATTCCAATTATGCAATCGGAAGATCTCGCTATTATCGCATTTCGAGCGTGTCCCATTTCAGTCACAATTGTGACATCCGTATAAGAGTTTGCATCTTCTTTGGAGGATCCAGGCAACACCCCCACCGTTATCCCCCCGGCAACTTTGGCTCCTTTTGAAGCTGCTTCCATGACCCCTGTTGTTCCCCCACAAATGAGAATCGAGCCTGATCGTGCTATTAAAAATCCTGTTCTTTCAGCAATATCGGTGATCTGGCTAGAACACGCAGTACTACCGATAATGCCAATTTGTATTTTATTCATATTGCGATATTTCCTTTGATTTTCAAAGATATTCAAACTCCTTATTAAAATTACGTTTTTTAAAATCTCTATGAAATTTTCATTATGGCTGTAAAATGTGTTTTTATTCAGAAAAATTAGTCTAAAACGAAAAAAACACCGAGAAATTATTTATATGAAGAATTCTATACGATTTTTGAGGTAATTTAAATGGTTGAGTTACAAGCAGCTGGATTAAGTAGAATTATAAGAAAAGCTGGTGCCGAAAGAGTTAGTGCTGAAGCTACTAAGATATTTCGAGAATACGTAGAAAAATACGGAACTGAACTTGCAGAAGAAGCCATTGAAATGGCGAAGCATGCAGGAAGAAAGACCGTAAAATCAGAAGACATTAAACTTGCCTATCAAAGAATAAGCAGATAGCTTATAACATTTATATTCCTTTATTTATTTATTTTTTTTATATAATTAAAAATGGCGAGTTCTTTCTAAGAGCATCTGATCGAAACTAACTTTTTTTTAATTGTGAGCTATTAAATTTTATGACTAGTATTATCTATAAAATCGATTACAATCCATTGTCCAATCGTTGTGCACTTTTCACAAGCGACCTCATCCATTGCGATTAGCTGGCTCCATACTTCGTGACCACATTGTTTGCATCGAAAAAGGTAAGTTCTCATAATTACTGCTTACACCACTTATCGTATTTTATTATTCTTGTGCAGTTAATATAATTATAACTCTACATAGGTGGCTTGTAGGTGCACCACGGACTTACTCATTTACTTACTTAAGTCCAATGTTGTATCAATAGTTAGGCATTATCAGTTTTTCTACACCGAAAAGAGAGAAAAGCATTGTTTGGAGATCTCACGTTTAAGTTCATTCACTTTGTTATGTGCAATTCTTATTGGTTCAGGAAGTTTGTGTTTTATTAAACAGTCTCTGGTAATTTTAAGAGAACTTTCAAGAGAGATACCAGTACCTGGGCTTATAAATATAGGTCTCGCTTCGTGTTTACTCTTGAGTACAAACCCTACAGTTTCACTCTTGTAAGTCAATTTTTGTACCTCTCCTTCTTCTAAAGGTTCTATGAATTCGCCGCAGAGTTTCTTTTTTGACACCCCAATAGTAGGTGTACTAAGCATGAAGCCCACATATGTCGCAAGTCCTGCAGATCTAAAATGGTTTATACCACATCCATCAACCAGTAAAACGTCTGGCTTTGTTCTGAGTTTTTTGAAAGCCTCAATGATCGGCGGCCCCTCGCGAAAAGATAACAGCCCAGGCACATATGGCATTGTTTCTTTGCATAATGAAAACGACTGGTCAACTACTTCCATTTCTTGATTTAGCACAACGACGCAAGATACAACAAAATTTCTGTAAAAAGCCTGATCAGCTGCACCGACTAAGTGTACGTTCACAAATGTATCTCTTAATATGACTTCGCCTGCTATATTCATCTGAATGGCAACCAATTCACTGAATCTTGGTATTCCATCTGCTTGTTTTTTTGTTGTTCGCATCTCGCCTTAGCAGTTCATGACAAAATTTTCAGCGTTTGAACTTGTCATCGTCATAAAAGAACTCGACTCAATCAAAGTCTGTAAGTTAGAGATTTTGTCGTCATTAGGAAAATTATGTGAAACAGCATAAACCAGCTACATAACATCTATATCGGTTTTATCTTGCTTTAAGTTGGTTTTCGTATATTGATTCCTAGTAATATAGTTATTAAAGAGTTCTATATACTTACGAGCAATTTCATTCCACGTAATTGATCTGCCGTACGTGTAAGTCCTGATTTCCATCTCTCGTCGTAATGCGCTGTTTCTAATTAATTTTGACGCACTGCGAGCAATGTCATACGAGTCTTCAAAATGGACTAATGTGCCTCTTCCTTCGGCCAATGTTTCTTCTGCGTGCAGAAAGGGAGTAGATATTATTGTTTTTCCACATCCGATTGCTTGGCATAAAACACCACTTGAAATTTGATCTCTCCCCAAATAAGGAAGTATACAAATATCTGAGGCGAGGAAGTACACTATCATCTCCCTGTTCGTGAGGTATCTATCAATGAAAATAACGTTTTTATCTAACTTTAGATCCTTTACCATTTGCTTCAAATGTTCGCGGTAATGCTCGCCGCTGTTCTTAACGATATTAGGGTGCGTCTCCCCCACTATTAAATAACGAACATCGACATCCGGGTTGTCTGATATAATCTTTGGCAACGCTTCTAAGACGAACTCGACACCTTTAGCTGGATGAATCAATCCAAAAGTGCTTAGCACAAATTGTTTTTCAAGAGATAGTTGCTTTTTCGGTCTCTTCGTACTTATAAAGGGAATGTCAGGAACTCCGTGAGGTATAACAGCGATCTTCTTCCTGTCCAATCTGTATGTTTTAGTTAGAATATCTTTGCCGATATTTGCAGAAACGACGATACTGTCAGAAAGATCGTAGATTTTTTTTGTGATTGATTGTGCAATTTTTGGTGGATCTGAAAAAACCGTGTGAAGCGTTGTTATTATAGGTTTGTCTAACGCTTCCATAAAGTCAAGAATATTGCTCCCCCATACGCCACCATATAACCCAAACTCATGTTGGATGTTGACGACGTCAACGTTTGTCAAATTAAGCTTTCGTGCAGCTTCAAAAAAACTTATAGGATCTTTGTCTTTTATGGTGCAGCGAACTCTTGATCTAGGATATAAAAGTGGACTCAAACAACCATAGGCGTGGCTCTCGTGACTTGGATCTATAGCATAAACATCACATTTAATCGCTAGATCATTATGAATGACATGTAGCAGCAAATCTTGAGTAAATGTAGCAATTCCGCATTCCCGAGGTGGATAAGAACTGACAAATGTGATGCGTAACTGTTTGGGAGACATTCAACTAGCTATACGATTTATTTGAATTTAAAATTATTGAAACGCTAAAACTGAATTGTAGAAAAATCAACTGTTGGCCACTGTAAGAAATACATATTTAAAGCGATATGTACATACAAGAGATTTGCTACAAGAGGCGATGAAATTATGAAAAAAGTTCTTTTGCAAATTTTCGTAGACTATGAAAACCTGGGAAAGACACTGAACATACTCACTGAAGCAAAAGTGACAGGCTTTTACTGCATTGAGTATTGGGGGGCGTCGCCTCAAACTTGGCAGGGTTTTGTGATTAAAGAGGAACCAGAAATGGCGCTCGAGGCAATAAGAACTACTGCAGAGAGAGCTATACAAGTGAATACTGTTGTTAATGATTCCATCGCTGAATCCATAAAGCGGGCAATTCATGAAGGTTTAGGCGTAGTGGGAAAACGGTATACGATTATGAAGGTTCCGATTGACTCAATAACTGTCATGATGCCCGAATAGCCGTCGCCAGACATTATGATTAGCTACCATTGAATTGCTGTTCGGAGTTTGACGAATCACAATGCTCGCTGATAGAACCTCACATTTTTCGATATCCGGAATACGAGATATGTTCGGAGTAACTCGGCCCGATTCAATTAATTTGGGACTCGGTCAACCTGATTTTGATACGCCTCAACACGTTAAAGAAGCCGCAAAAAATGCGATTGAGGAAGGATTTTGTAGTTATACGCCCAATAAAGGATACCCCGCACTTCTTGATGCGATATCTGATTATTACCGGCGATATGATCTCACCGCTTCTCAAGAAAACATAATAGTGACTGCCGGAGGGAGTGAGGGGCTCCATTTAGCTTTTGAGGTACTGATAAACCCTGGTGATCAGGTTATCGTGCCGGATCCGGGATTTGTCGCTTACTCTGCTCTTACGCACTTAGCTGGAGGGATTCCGGTAAGCGCTCGTTTAAAACCTGAAAATGACTTTCTCTTATTATCAGAGGATGTCGCTGATTTGATAACAAACAAAACGAAAGCACTAGTTCTAAATTCTCCTTCAAATCCAACGGGTTCAGTTCAGCCTCGTGATGAAATTAAAGCGTTGGTTGAGCTTGCCCAAGATTACAACTTTTACCTTATCTCAGACGAAGTGTATGACAGAATACTTTATGAAGGAGAACACGTCAGCCCTGCAAGCATAGACCAAGAACGAGTTATCGTAATAAATGCCGTATCAAAAACATATGCTATGACTGGTTGGAGACTTGGCTACACGATTGCGTCGCGCAGTGTTGCAGATGAAATGTTAAAGGTCCATCAGTATATACAAGCATGTGCGTCATCGATTTCTCAGAAAGCAGCTTTTGCAGCTCTTACGGGCCCCCAAGATTTCGTAAATTCTATGGTTTCTGAGTTCAAACATAGAAGAAATTTAGTTTTAAAAAGGCTTAAGGGAGTTGCAGAATGCGTATCGCCGAAAGGAGCATTTTACGTGTTTCCTAACATTGCGGGGTATGGTGAAAGCCGAGATGTAGCGATGAAGTTAGCAAAAAATGGCATAATCATTGTTGCAGGACAAGCATTTGGACAATATGGAGAGGGGTACATTCGCATTTCTTACGCAGCTGATAGAGAGAAAATTAATCGCGCTTTTGATATTATCGAAAGAGTTTTAAAACCGTGACTAACTGTGAGATGCATCTAGCAGATACGGCTGTGAGCTATCTAATTTACAGAAAAAAGAGAGTGCAAAAATAGAACCTTCATTTTCACCGTGACATTGACTATTTGCCACGAGAGTTCGGGAGGCAATAAATTCACCCTCCTGTAATTATTCGAAAGCTATATTTGTTAGTATTAAACTTTTTAGATCGCTGTGCATGTTTTTACGCGAAAGAAATTGACTTGTTTAAAAAACCGCATTATAGTCTTTTTTAGTAATCGAGTTTGAATCTCTCTTATGACTTCTCTTTATCTTCCTTTTGTGTTCTGGGTGTCAGAACTGTCTTTCCAATGCTAATAATCGTTGTCGCGTGATTAGTGGCCACCATGAAATTACTAATTCTTTTCTATTTAATTGATGTATGCTCGCCATAACGCCGTGCTTTAAGAAAATTTTAGCCAGCTCTGATTTAACGGTGTTCCAGACTATTTAATAGTCCCCCCTTAAAAACTCTACTTGTATTGATAAACCCAATATATTCATCCTGCTCATTCTTTTTCGGTTGCGAAAAATTGATATTATCGCGCTGTTGTTATGTATTTTCATGTATATAGGAAAGTCTATCAGGCTTGAGCGAATCTTTAATCGAGATACAGGCAATGCGATTATAATTCCAATGGACCACGGCGTAAGCGTTGGTCCTATTAAAGGCCTTGAAAATTTAAGAGACGCTGTGAACAAAGTAGCTGAGGGCGGAGCAAATGCTGTACTGGGCCACATTGGTCTTGCGAAACATGGGCATAGAGGTTACGGACACGACATAGGTCTC
>CAYYMO010000068.1:0-8596 GCA_964472955.1 uncultured Methanomicrobia archaeon
TAAATCCAAAACGATTGCCAAGGAGGGCATCCCAGAGATTCTTCAGTGTTTAGCTCAATGTCCTACTAAGGAAGTAAAAGACATAGCAGCAGACCTTGGATTCGTGATGCTAACTCAAGACGAATTGGAAAGCGTGATAGATTCGATAGTACGATCGAAACGAGATTTTATCCATTCACAAGGGCTCAGAGCTGTCGGTCCACTGATGGGCGTCGTAATGAAAGAAATTCGAGGAAAAGCAGACGGCAGAGTTATCAATATGCTTCTTCGGGAAAAAGTTTCCAAAAGTCTTGAAACAGGGTGATAAGCTGGATCAATGCACCAAGTTGCTCTATAATCTCGTCGAAATTCCGAGCGTGACGAGTGATGAGCGGGATATTTGCAGTTTCGTACAAGACACACTAAATGAAATTGGAATGGATGTAACCCTATTCGGACATAACGTGATAGGGACACTTGGATCTGGATCCCCCTCTTTAATGCTGAGTGGTCATCTTGATACGGTGCCACCGTACATTCCACCTAGAATACGTGCTGGCAAGTTATTTGGGAGAGGTGCTGCGGACGATAAAGGAGGAATAGCAGCAGTAATAGATGCAATTTCCAAGTGCGATAAACGACTGCTTTCTGGCACCTTGCTTGCTGTCTTTGTCGTTGATGAAGAGAACAACAGCACGGGGATTGACGAGGTAATACCTCATCTGCGCGCGGATTTCAGTGTCGTCTGCGAACCAACCAATCTTGAAATAGTAAATGGTCATAAGGGCAGGATAATTCTGCGAGTTGAATCGATTGGGAAAGCTGCTCACACTAGTCAGCCACAAATGGGAAGAAATGCTATTGTTGAGATGGCAAACGTTATTGCAAAACTCGAAGATTTCAAGCTGAACATCCATCCAATTTTAGGCAAGGAAACGCTTACCGTAAGTCAAATTAATGGAGGCATAGCAGACAATGTGATTCCTGATCGCTGCATAATAGAGGTCGAGTATAGACACGTGCCCCCTAACAACCCTTTCAAGATTATAACATCATTACGCACGTTTTTGCCTGAGGTTAAAATAAGCTTTATAAAAGACCCAAAAAGGTTTACAAACCCGTTCTACCTTCCTGAACATCCTATTATGGATGAGCTTAAGGGCGCGCTAACAGACGTAGGAGCGGAATCAAAAGTTACAACAATGGACGCATGTACTGATGCATCCAGATTGAATGCTGCTGGTATACCATCGATCGTTTTTGGGCCTGGATTGATAGAACAGGCACACACATCTGATGAATGGGTAGCTTTAAAACAGGTCAAAGCAGCAAGTAGTATATTTAAGAGGCTCATTGAAAGAATTTTGTTAAATACAAGGTAAACGAATGAAAAGCTAAGTTTGCCTTGGTCGGGAACTATTCGAGTTTCCAATGTTTCAGTTTCCATTGTTCTATTTATTAACAAATGCAAAACACGCAATGTGATGCAGAAGTAATTAAAAATTGAAGTAAAGCGGTCACAAAATGTTCATATCGTATCTGATTTTCTCGGTTCTGCTACTTATGGTCCTCTTACTTCTGATACTTGGGTTTGAAACTGTTGGTTTCAAATTATCAGAAATTCTGGTGATTTTCATAGTGTCTTCAGCAATTTATCTTACTTCATCTCTATCCATATTGCTGTACTTTAGGGGGTGGATCGGTTTCGGGCTAGTTGACATAACTTACAAAATCTTCAACTTTCAAAACATAATTTTCGTTCGAAGTGGAGATAACCTCGCTGTTGGTTTTGATATTGCAGGATTTTTAATTCCTTTCGTAATTTCGCTCAAAATGATTGCCGACAGGAGGAGTCCGATATCATCCAGCGTAACCGGTGTCGCTGTGGTGTCTGTTGTTGCATACCTCTTCTCTGACTTCATACCAAACGAGGGAGTCCTTATACGAAACATTTACATGCTTTCTCTGATTGCAAGCATCTTAGGACTTACTCTTTCAAACAAAAATTGGGGAAAAGCAGGCCCAATCGCTTACGTTTCAGGCTCATTAGGCGTTTTGATCGGAGCAGATGTGGCTCGAATAAGCAACTTAATTCTCTATAAGTCCAACGCTTTAGTACTTGCATCGGTAGGTGGAGCGGGGGTCTTCGATGCCATATTCGTCGTTGGGATATTTGCCGTGATTATTGATGTCGTTCTCGTGCAATATCTGAGGTTAGTAAATTTGATTAAAACCTATATCCCATAACTTTCAAGCAAATTATTGATTTGCGTTGTCTAAGAATTTTAAGAAAGCGTTTATATATGAAACATACATCAATATTACTGGTAATAAACATGACTTCGAGGGATTGCCTTCTCAATTAACTCAAATTCACATTTGAACAATGCTGTGACTTTTTTCGATACGACGCTTCGTGACGGAGAACAGACGCCGGGCGTTTCCTTCACCTTGGAAAATAAAGTAACAATAGCACGAGCGCTTGACAAACTTGGAGTTGACGTTATAGAAGCGGGCTTTCCGATCTCATCGGCTGGAGAACTCGATGCAGTCAAGAGAGTTGCTCATTTAGGGCTTCGCGCGACAATTTGCGGAAATGCTCGTGTCTTAACTCCCGACATAGATGCGTGCTTAAATTCTGATGTGGGTCTTATACACGTCTTTGCTTCGACCTCTGATGTGCAACTGAAGTATTCAATGAAAAAGACGAGAGAAGAGGTTTACGACATGTCAATCAACGCCATTGATTACGTCAAGGATCATGGAATTCGGTGCCTTTTCTCAGCAATGGATGCGACTAGGACCGACCTACAGTTCCTATTACATATATGCAAAGGCGTTGAGTCTGCGAAGGCGGATATCATCAACATTCCTGATACTGTGGGCGTCATGGCTCCCTTTAAAATGTATGACCTAATCAGGGCTATTAAAAACGTAATACGAACTCCGATAGATGTCCACTGCCACAATGACTTCGGACTTGCAGTTGCAAACAGCATTTCGGCAGTCGAAGCCGGAGCGAACCAAGTTCAAGTAACTGTGAACGGCATTGGAGAGAGAGCTGGAAATGCTGATCTTGCCCAAACAGTTATGTCTTTGCATTCGATTTACAACATAAAAAGCAATATTACAACCACATACCTGCTTGAGACTTCACGCTTGGTAGAACGGTACACAAAAATAAACGTTCAGCCAAATACGCCAATAGTTGGCGAAAATGCATTTTCCCACGAATCTGGCATACATTCACGCGGAGTGATCGAGCGTGCAGACACTTTTGAACCCGGAATTATGACTCCTGAGATGGTCGGGCATCACAGAAGACTAATTGCTGGCAAGCATGCTGGGAAGCACGGCATAAAGGAAATGCTAAAAGATGCAGGATTTAAACCATCTGAAGGACAGCTAGCTGAGATAACGAAGCGCATAAAAGAGATCGGAGACAAAGGGAAAAGAGTGACGGATCTTGATTTATATACAATAGCTGAAGCTGTGACAAGCTACGTTTTGCAGCCCTCAATATCATTAGAAGAAGTTTCGGTGATGACTGGCAATCGTGTAACTCCCACAGCAACAGTTAAGGCTACAGTCGATGGGAAGGAGATGGTTGGAGCCCGCATAGGCGTAGGGCCTGTAGATGCAGCAATAAACGCAGTCCACGAAATAATCGGAGGAGATGAGATGCGACTAAGGACCTTTAAAATAGAATCCATCACCGGCGGAACGGATGCTTTGGCAGACGTGATAATCGGTGTCGAAGATGGCAAGGGAAATATAGTAACCGCACGCGCAGCTCGAGAAGATATAGTCTTAGCCTCCGTTGAAGCGATGGTCAGTGCTATGAACAGGCTCAAAGCTAAAAATGACGGTTAATAAATGAGTTTTGCAGTTGACGCGCACTGCCACATTGACATGGCACAGTTTGACTCAGATCGAAAAGACGTTATTACTAGAGCGAAAAACGCGCATATTACGATAATAAATTCAGGAATAGATCTAAATTCGAATTTTGCAACAAAGCGACTGCTCGTGAACGAAAACGTTTGTGCAACGTACGGGTTAAGTCCAATTGTAACCGACCAAACCGATAAAGTTGAAGACTTTATACGACAAAACCAAGACACGGCTACCGGCATTGGCGAGGTAGGTCTAGACTACTATCATGTCGGAGATACAGTTCAAAGAGAGCGACAAAAAGCGGCATTTAAGCGCTTTATTGATTTAAGTGACGAACTCGGACTTGCTCTTATCGTGCATAGTCGCGATGCAGAAAGGCACGTTTTTGAAATGACAAATAGACTCGACAATGTCGTTTATCACTGTTATAGCGGAGATCTTGATACCTTACATAAGATAGTTGACTGCGGCCACTATATCTCAATCTCAACGCGAGTAAAAAAGTCGAAAATACATCAAGAGATGGTGAGGCGTACTCCCCAAGAGTTGATAATCGTAGAAACGGATAGCCCGTATTTATCCCCTCGAAAAGGCAGGAATGAACCTACTTACGTCATCGAAGCAATTGTCACAATTGCGGAGATATGGGCTACACCAGTAAATGAAGCTGCCTCAATAATTCTACATAATACGGTAAATGCTTTTAAACAAAAGTTAAAAACAACATAATATTTCGCAGAGAAAAAGCTATATAGATCACCTAGATATATTTAATTAATTTAATTATAGGAGTGTTTAATTAATTTAATTATAGGAGTTTTAGCATTAAAATGCCACCAACAATATCATCCATAAAGGATCGTTTTAGGATCAGAAATATCATTCATAGAAGAGAAAGATCCCACAAGGGCGTCGGTCTGCTTGTAGACGGGCCAAACATGCTTCGTAAGGAGTTTCAAATAGATCTTGAGGAGATTAGAAACACACTTAAAGAATTCGGAGATATAAAAGTAGGGCGAGTTTACTTAAACCAATATGCCTCAGAAAAATTAGTGGAGGCCATTGAAAATCAGGGCTTTGAGCCTGTGGTAAGTTCTAGCGACGTAGACGTGCGACTTGCAGTGGAAGCTACAGAACTTATATTTAACCCTAACATCGATATTATTGCGATAGTTACGAGAGATGCCGACTTTAAACCTGTCCTCTCAAAAGCGATGGAACATGGAAAAGAAACTATTATCTTCGGAGCAGAACCCGGATTTTCGGTAGCTTTAAAGAATTTGGCCGATGTAGTCGTAATTTTGAATGAGGAAGAACATATAAGAGAGAACAATGTGGGCAAAGAAACGACAGAGTCTTTTAAGAAGTTAAAAGAAGAGACAGAAAAAAATGTCGCGGAAGCGTATTCCAAGCCTTCTTGATCTGTACTTTGTGAAGGCAAATATTCGACTCGGCGAGCGTTAGGCCCCTTGTAGTTCACCTGCTTCTCCCAACGCTTTTTTTAGCTGCTGTTGAAGTTGTTGAAATCGAGTTTGAACCCGCTCCTCCTGCCGTTCGAGACTTTTTAGCCGCACGTTGTACGTCTCCTGTTTTTCAGTTAATTCTGCTGTAACTAATTCTTTGCTTGACTTGATGAGGACTTCTCCAACACTTTTAAATATTAAAGCATTTGAGTCAAGTTTGTCGAGTTCTTCGAGCGTCTGCTTCGCTTCACTTAATGCAAGTTCGAGCTGAGTTTTCTGTACTGACAGCGCTTGAGCCTGCTGCTGAAGCTGCTGAAGCTGAGCTAACTGGTTTTGAATTTGTGGTGGTAGTTCGGTACTCATTTAAAGTTCTCCTTTGAGTTAATTGAACAGCACATCCCGACCGATCGATAATTATGAATTGACATGGGTATTTTTTTATTGTTGTCCAATTTGATAGTACTACGTACGCTCTTTTGATAATATACTTTCCATTTCCGCTGCAACCGACACCAATCTCAACCAAGTATTTGTTGCGGCTCTGAATGAAGAGATGTCTTCAGCTTCCAAGCTTATAATGAGCTTTCCGCGCTTTTTTGATAGTACGACGCGTGATCGAAGTGCGCTGGTGGGAGAAACTGAAAGCTCAGGCACAATTGACGAATATATCTGGTCCACATCATGCATATCCAAAATATACTTAGCCTGTAACATCTGTTGAGCAAAAACGTGTAATAAAAAGTGGAACACTGCTTTTTGTGTATTAGCTTTTACTTTTTTGATAACGTTAAACGAAATAAGCTTAAGATGTTTGTTCCTCGCTTTATTCACGTAGTCATGGATATGTGAACCGCTGGAATTTAAGGAAACGGTTTAAGATGTCACTTGATTATATATCAGAGAACCCCAACCCGTTTTATTACTGTGGGTCTCTCTTTAATCAGTATCCTGTGGCCACAATAAGGACACCTTATTCCACCATATTCTGATTCTATTTCCACTGGCCTTTTACAACGTGCGCATTTATAAATCAAAACCCTCACTTCTCACTTTGTTACTTAATCATGCAGTTACTCAGCTTGCTCGCTCGCACGCTTAATTGAACGCTCTACGGTCTTTCCAATAGAAGTACCCAATATATATGCACCGCCGGCAAATGTTATCCCACATTTAGAGCATTTCCAAATGCCTGTACCTTTTCTAGATATTCCTTTCCTGTCGCACTTTGGGCACTTGTGATCCGCGTCCGTGAGCGATTCTATATCGGCTACCCTTTTTCTGATCTTACGACCGTACCTCGGGCCAAAACGACCAGCTGATCGCGTTTTTCGTCCCTTCTTTCGACCACCCTTTTTAACCACTTAAAACATCTCCAAAAACGTGCTCTCTAATCTGTTTTGCTTTGCTAGTTGCTAGGTTTACAATTCTACCGATCTCCTCTGATGAAAGCGTTCCAGTTCCGCTCTTTTGCATGCCAGAAAGGGCACCTTGTGAACTTGATATTACCGTGAGCCTTGCAGATGCGATAGTTTCCTCGTCTAACGATGGATCAAGCATTACCTCTCCGCCAATGTCGACTGAAGTAATAGCAATGGGATACTCCTTGATCGGTAACGGCTCGTTTTCACCATACCCGTATTTCTCAGATGGAGTCTTGGCATTCATCAAAGCAGCTAAGGCTCCGAGTGCTGCTGCGTCCATCAGATTTCCATCGTGATCAAGAACGTGAACATCGATAAACACTAACCACACTTTTCCATCAGGTAAGTTCAATGTTGATAAATCAAGCGCCCCTGATTCTCTAACTCCACGATCTACAACACGTGCTAGCTCAATAGCGTTCTCATCGGGGGGCCCTGGCTCAAAAGAAGGAGATGCTAGAGGGACAAGTTCGACATTGGTGATAATTACTCCCATTTCAGGCGCATCGGGAAACGGGTCTCCTGGTTGAATTTTCACGCCAACCATTACTTGAGAGTTCCCGATTTTGACTCGCGCAGATCCCTCGGCTTTATCAATTAACCCGGTTTGCACGCTTATTGGTCTGTACTCATCAAAAGTTCTTCCGTCCACTCGCTCTCTTCGCTTTGCAAGATTGTAAATGTAATCTTTTCTGATTTCCGCTATAACGTCATTCATATTCTTCTCCCTGGTACTTTTGGATTAAGGCTTCTCGCTGCATTTCTGCTACCATAGCACATCCGCGTTTTGCTAATTCTAAGGCTTTTTCGAACTCATCCAACGTCAAATGTCCGTCCATCTGAAGCAACGTTATTTGGCCAGTTCTGACATCCATAGCGACAGGCATATCGGCTTGTCCATAATTATCCTCTTCTTTTATTAGATCTAACACCACCGTATCATCGACCTTTCCAACTGCACAAGCTGATATTAAGCCTTTCATAGGGACACCCGCATCAATAAGTGCGACTGAAGCTGCGTTTATACCTGCTGTTCTAGTTCCCGCATCAGCCTGAAGTATCTCAACGAATATGTCGACAGTTGATCTTGGATAAAACTCTTTCATTATCATTGGATCTATGGCTTCCCGACTCACTTTTGAAATCTCAACACTTCTTCGATCGGGACCAGGCCTTCTCCTCTCTTCTACTGAAAATGATGCCATCTTATATCGGTACCTAATTATAGCTCTGTTAGCCTCTTGTAAATGTCTAGGATGGACTCCTCGCGGCCCATATACCGCTGCAATAACTTTGTTTCCTCCATGCTCTACGTAACATGACCCATCTGCCCTTTCTAACACCCCTACTTCGAACTTGATGGGCCGTAGCTCTTCTGGGAGCCTATTATCTATCCTCCTACCATTACTTATGAATTCCATTCTTTTCCTCCTCAAGGAATTTTGTAATTCGGTCAGTGAGTCCTGAGGTGTGCGCTTCCTGCTCAATCTTCTTTATAGCCCTCACTGCCAAGTCTTCATCCGACTCTTTTCCACTAATCCATATTCGACCGTTCTTTCCCACAAAAATATTGATGTTGAGAGTGCTCTTCAACAAACTTATCATTGAGCCGGCTCTTCCTATAACTCTAGGTACCTTCGAGTACGAAAGCTGTACAATCCGCCCATTTCTGAGGACCTGAAGTTGATCATTTTTAAGAGCTAGCTCAATTTTCATTGAAGAGTCTACGTCTACAACTTTAAATATCGCAAGATCTCCAACTCGCATTATCTTCGACATTTCACTTGAATCAATTCTACGTGGGTATTCAGAGATGTGCATTAACGCTTCGTAAGG
>CAYYMO010000069.1:0-4430 GCA_964472955.1 uncultured Methanomicrobia archaeon
GATGTTTCTGTCGCATGTCGGACAGACGTTGATGACGTGCGTGAATTCCCCGCATTCGCATCTTGTTTTATATGTGGTCGTACGACAGCTCGGACAGATGCGAACCCCGAGGTTCACATCAACAATACCGAGATATTGAACGTCTATTTCGAGTCCGTTTTCCACGGCAGCTCTTGATGATCCTGTAGCTCTTCTGAATGACCTGTCGCGTCCTCCTGCAATTCCAATAGGGAAAAGTACGTGGGGGGCGGGCTTCATCTCCCGGGCGCTCGACTTTTCCGGCCTTCCCATCCTTCCACCGATTCTCGAGGGGGCGCGCGCCCTTATCTCAATGCCGCTAAGAAGTTTAACGGCACCAATAGTCGACTTTATCCTCGGAGATCTCAGAGAGAACCACGTCTTATCGAGCGTATTGTCAAGCCCGAGGCACGTCAAAAGCGCAGACGCATCATGAATAATAATGTTCTGGCCGTCAAACTCATGCAAAACGAGGAGGTGTTCGAGAATTTTTTTAGCCTCTCGGTCATTCGGTATGACGAGGTCAACGTTTTTATCTCTCTGTTGTTGATCGTCATCGTTAAAGTCATTGCCAATGAGTCTCGTATGTCCGTTTTCACTTACAAAACGAGCAAGTTTCTCAAGTTCTCCAAGCGTTATGTCATGCCAAAGGTACGTAAATTTTGGATGCAGCGGGACTTTATACTCAGTTGATATGCGAAGCGCCTCAGAGGAACTTAGATCTTCGGGGTTAACTTCAGGAGGGGAGACCCCCATTTCATCCGCCGCTTTGTTGAATTCCTGCAGCCACCATTCATGCACGTAGGATGAGGGGATGAGCTGGTGGTTATTCTCCAAAAAGTCACCATAATTTATCAATATCTCGCCGAGATCAATTATTTTGTCGAGTTGAAGCTTGTATTTGTTAGCATCTTCGAATTTATCAATCCGTATCACATTGCCATCTTGGAGTCTGACCGTAGGCCCTTCTATCGAGTCCACAGGCGATATACCAGCAGCTTTACCTGGCCTTTCTGTTTTCATCTGCGTGCCAGGCGCGAGGAACTCGCCTAGCGTTACCATAGTGGCGGGATTGATACCCGCAGAGGCTAGTCCAGTGTTGCGGGCCCTCCCATATCTGAGCCTGAACCCGCCCCGTCGTGAGGGGTGGGAGAACACGGGTCTACCGGCTATGATGTCCTTCATATACTTCCAGTTTGGCTTTATCCCGTTGTCTGAGCTTACATCATCGTAACCGAATGATTTTGCAGTGTGGGTTATCTCGTCAAGCCATTCCCAGCCGTCAAGCCCAAGCTGCGATACGTACTTTTTCACCTTTGGCGCCTTTTGTGCCAATCCTTCGGCCAGGACAAGTGCCATCCCTCCCCGTACTGCGTTTGTTCCGACCCTCTCGAGGTTTCTGTAGCCAGAGACCTCTTCCTGTTCGGTGCCCTCTCCGTCGATGCAGATTGGACAGTTTCTCACGATCGTCCGGATCTCATCATCTGATGGGGTGTACTGGAGGTTTACGAGCCTTTTGTAAAGTGGTACCTCCTCAACGTACCTCTCTATTTCTTCATTTCTCGCTATGTAGCGATCGATGCCTACCGCTCGCCTGACATAATCCGCGACTAAAACAGAAAGAGCCTGAGCGGTACCGCCCGCACTTCTGATAGGCCCTGCGTAAAAAATCCTCAGATAGTTTGTCTTGTTATCATTTTTTCCGAGCTCCACCCGTGCAATCCCTTCGATAGGTGCGGCGACCACGCCTTCCGTCAACATCGCAACGGCCGTTCTGACAGCTCTATCTACAGCCTCAGATTTGCTCTCATACTCTCCGAACTTCCCTTCTGCGAAGTCGATGCCTATCGCGAGAGCAGCCTCTTCACGAGACATTGCTTCTTCAAGTTCCCTAATCCTCCTGGCAAGCCCTGCGATACCCATGAGGTTCTCTACCCGCTCAGCAAGGTCACGCGCAGGGAGAATTTCCGGATATGGCACTGGATCTTCACCCCGCTTCCGAGCCTCGGAAGCGACTTTGAAGCAGCTGTTGAGCTCAGATTCAAGCCTACCGAAGTACTCATTGATGTTGCCGGTCATCTGACTCATCTTTTGACGTATTTAAATCAAATAGCTGAAATTTGTTGCAAAAATACCTGCCGATTTGGAGCGGGTTTATTATTAGGATGTTAGTTCTAAAGCTATATAATAAAAACGCTCGGTATAGCGTTTAATCATAAAATGAATCTGACATTTTTAATATTCCATAAACAATAGAATTAAACCTAAATACTTTCAGTTATAACTATTGTTGATCAAAATGCCCTCAATAAACATATTCAAACTTGGAAACATCTTCGTTTTCAAGCAGTTTTTTGATGATAGAGCTTTATTTGCGCAGATGGGTGGTTATTACAATAACGCCAAATATCGCTTTGAGATACCCCCCAATGACCTTAAAAATGTTCAAGATATGCTACAAGCGGCGGGATACGACGTTGAGGTCATCGAGAATCTAAAGGATTTTGTAGTGAGTATTGGAAAGTTCCAGAAGCACAAGCAAATTCTCAAAAACAGTGTAGAAGTTGAAGAAGTTGATGAAGAGAAAGTATTTTTGATGAAGGACAAAGAATCAGTGGAAATGGCTTTATCTCAAGGCGCCAAGAAATACGAAGGGGAGCTTTTTTCCTGATTGGTAAGGCCTAAAATTTACTGTATGCTGAGTCGTTATGCAGGGGCGTGGTGAATTTATATGAAGGTTGAGAGCAAACGACGCCGATTGAATGAGAACCCACTGACGATGTGCATGGTTACACCGTTTCCACCGAGGCATGATGGCATAGCAACATATTCATCTGAGCTAATAAGTGCAATAGAGAGCTATGGCCATACCGTTCACGTCATCAGCCACCCAGATGCTGATGTAGGAGGGCACGAGAGTCAGAAAGACGTGTACGGACTTATGGATATCCAGAAGAATGGATGGGAGCGGGACGTATTTCACAAGATAAAGGAACTACAACCTGATGTCGTACACATACAGCACGAGTACGGCCTCTACGCCTATGAGGGAGATTATGGAATACCCGTGCTTGACCTTTTATTTTTACTATACGTTTCCAGGATCCCCTCGGTCATCACCTACCACTCGGTGTACAGCACGCTGAGCCGCGAGGAGGCAGCTTTTACCGGCCTCAGCCTATTCGTCGCCAGTGCAGGGATAGTCCATGAGGAGTTCCAAAAGATCTTCTTGCCCGCAAATCTAGGCTGGATCCCCAATAATGTCTATGTCATACCCCACGGAGCGAAGACTACGGTTACCGAAGCAGTCCCAACTGTGCGTGAATCCAGGAAGTTGTACGGACTTGAGAGGAGTAAAGTCGTGCTCTGTATAGGGTGGTGGGAACCGAATAAGCGGTTTGAGGACGTGGTGAAAATCTGGCCAGAAGTTGTTAAGGAGGTTAAAAATGCGACCCTTGTCATTGCAGGAGATGCCAGACCCGGCTCACCAAGTGGGATCTTTTACAAACCAAAACTCATGAAGGCAATCGAAGCGTCTCCGGTAAAGGATAAAATCAAGGTTATCATAGGTGCATTTACCCCGAAGGAGTACGACACCATACTAAATATGGCTGATGTCGTCGTCCTCCCTTACGATAGGGCCTCTCAAAGCGGTAATCTCGCCCATGCATTTGCCCTCGGGAAACCTGCAATTGTTACTGCCGTTGAAGGCCTGAAGGCAGAGGTCGAAGCCAGCGGGGCCGGAGTTGACGTCCCGCTCGGGTCTTTCCAGGATTTAAAGGCAGCCCTCGTGTTGGTCTTAAAAGACGATGAGCTAAGAAAATTATTTTCAACGCGAGCATGTGAATATGTCCATAAGGAAATAGGCTGGTCGCACGTTGCGCAGAAACATATCCTGCTTTACAAAACGATCATGGAGAAAGAGCGGATGAAAGTCACTCCTGTCGCAGGACCTGATACGATCCGCGGCTAATACCTTACGCAACGTCAAGTAAGTCTACATTTTCTCAATCGGGTCTTCGAATCATAAATGTTTGAGAGCGTACCCTTCTTTCTCATTACAAATGTTTTTCAAGATAGCGTTAAGTAATATAATACTAAATGAATGCTTGGTTGTTCTCCACCCTGACAGGTTCGAAAACGATTTATCAAGCGAAGCGTGCAACGCATCGCGTAGCGCACGAAAGGTTTATGACGTTTAATAATGTAATAAACGAAGAAGTTTCTGGGAGTCTAAAAATTTAAATATGGTGATCACAAGTCGCATGCCGATAACTCTCGATGATATAACAATCTCCAGTTTTTTGGATCTGTTCAAGCAGATTGTGGAACAAAAGGAGAAGGTGGGCTTGAAGCCCATTCAAAATAACCCTCCAGACCTGCTCGAAAGAGCTCAATTATATGGGACACAG
>CAYYMO010000070.1:0-3224 GCA_964472955.1 uncultured Methanomicrobia archaeon
TGGGACATCACCAGCGTGAGTTTCGCGCCAGTTTATTCCTACGATGGTCTTGGATGGCTTCGTCTCCAGTCAGGGCACACTTACCGGGTCTTCTCCGGACCAGTCACCCCGCATGATGCGAAGTGGGCCGTATACAACGCCCAGATGTACTACGATGGGGCGATTCGTGGTGCGTTATATTCGAGCCCCCCATCTGCAACGATAAACATCACCCTGCCCATCGAACACATCGTTGTTTTATACGAAGAGAATCGTGCCTTCGACCATTACTTTGGGACATATCCAGGAGCAAATGGTCTCAGCGGGAATGAAGCGCTCTCCATCGCTCCAGGCTCAACTGTCACAGTACGTCCATTTCACCTCAATTCAACGGCGACGCTCGACGGCAGTAATTCTGCAAGTACTGCCCGAAAATCGTTTAATGGAGGGAAGATGGATGGCTTTGTGTATGCCGAAAAAACTCTTATAACTATGGGCCACTACGGCTACAGCGATATCCCTAACTATTGGAACTATGCATCCAAGTTTGTCCTCATGGACAACTTTTTCAGTTCTGAAATGGGCCCCAGTCTCCCCAACCATCTCTACCTGATCGCTGGGCAATCTGGTAACCTGACGGAAAATGTAAGGAACTTCTCTTTTAACTTCCCGACGATCATGGACGAACTTGACACGCATGGCGTATCGTGGAGGTATTACTATAACGGAGAGAATGGTTACAAGACCCCAGGTATGTGGAGCCCTTTGCCAGCGTTTAAGTCATTCAAGGACAACCAGTCGCGGCTTAACAATCTTGCACCAAACGATGAGTTTGTAGCTGACGTGGCCAATGGCTCTCTCGCTAACGTGACGTGGGTCATGCCCAGAGAATTTGAGAGCGAACACCCACCCGCCGATATTAGAGTCGGAGAGCACTACGTGACGTCGACGATTAACGCAATAATGCAAAGCAAGTACTGGAATTCGACGGCGATTTTCCTAACATGGGATGATTATGGTGGGTGGTATGATCATGTCCCGCCTCCGCAGATCGACACCTTTGGCCTTGGATTTAGGGTTCCCTGTTTGGTCATCTCCCCCTATGCTAAAGAGGGGTTCATAGACCACACGCAGGCTGACTTCACGTCAATCCTCAAATTCATCGAAACTACTTATTCTCTCTCGCCCTTAACAAAAAGAGATGCAGCGAACAGCGATATGATGGGGGCATTTGACTTCTCTCAGCCTCCAAGAGAGAATTATACCATCTCTGGCCCGTACATCCATAACCATTACCCCTCCTTCTTCTATACGGGTACTCATTGAACCGTAACTATTATTTCGTGCATCATGCCGATGGATTCTATCGGCATGAAAATGCTGCTTGCAGAAACAAAATCGGCGATAACTGCACCCCTTTGGGGATCAACACCTTTTGCAGACTGTGCGATGGCGGAAATAATGGCAGATGCGGCGAACAAAGAAGGTGCTAAGGTCAGGCGCAACGAGGCGTCGGCGCTTCTGATGATGATTATATAATGAGAGATAGATCCTCCAGGGACCTCTATACATAGTAAAATGGCTGAAGCTATGAAGTTGAAAGATTCTCCTATCGCTATTCTTTTAACAGATTAAAGCCTGAGCGTGCAGCGCATTTTAAAACCGGTCCATCTGCTGGAACAAGGATAGGGTGCGTCATATCGATGCTGGCTAAATATATTTGCATAGTTACCTGCGCCACAGCCCAAATCGATAGTTTTGCATGGGGGGGTAGTGCGTCCCGCCTCTACTAATTTAACTAACGCTTTCGGCGGAGTTTCAACGTTCCTATGAATCTCTTCGAGAGGTACATCTTCGTAGATTAATTACATGCATTACTAGCACCACTATTACGTGTTAGCTAAAATTTCATCTTAGAATAACTGGCCCCCAGTAGGTGACCTAAGCCAGATCATCTATTGATCTCGGAACACACGGTAGCCTCCTGACTAGTACTCAAATACTATTAGAGAAGGCCAAAGTAGATAACAATGGAAGAAGAGGTATACTCTATGAACGTCATAGATGCCCTCAATTCCCGTTCTACGATTCGAGCGTTTAACTTCGACCCTGTGGGGAGAGAGACAATTCTTAAGATTTTGGAAGCGGCAACCCGTGCCCCGTCGTGGGCCAATACCCAACCGTGGGAACTCTTCGTTGCAGGCGGTGGAGCCCTTGAAAGACTTCGTGAGGCCTATAGTGTCCGTTTCCAACAAGGAGAGCCGAGGAATCCTGATATCCCAGGACCGACAACGTGGCCTCCTGCAATTCAAGAGCGCATGCGCGAATTGATGTCCGCGCTCGCTCGCTCAATAGCAACAGAGAAAGGTCCTGATGATGTGATGCGGCAAAAGTTCTTTGCTAATAATTACCGTTTTTTTGGGGCACCGGCAGTGGTGTTTCTCTGTATGGACCGCTCGCTCACGCCATGGTCAATGTTTGACATGGGATCGCTGGCTCAGTGCATCATGCTCGCCGCACAACAATATGGGGTTGACTCGGCAATAGCATTCATGTTCGCCTCGTACCCTGATCTTATTCGCGCAGAATTGGACATCCCGGACGACCTAGCCATACTCATCGGCATAGCACTAGGGCACGCGGATGTAGATCACCTGCAGAACCATCACCTAAGCTCGCGACGCCCCCTCAAGGATGTGGTGCGTTGTAAGGGCATTTAGCCCGTCGATATCCCTTCAGTATGATGTAAAAGACGAATAGCGCGGGTTTGAGCGGAAGTGTTCTCAGTGACGACTTAATACCATGTGGCCACTTTTACAGCGCCGCGCCGATAGGGGATTACAACTCTCCTATACATACGTGAGGTCACGATAATTGACATGGTTAGCTCATGTGATGTGATGCGCACCTCCAATCATTCACTTCTTGCGATGCACGTTTCCCCTTGCAATGAGCATTGCTCCAGCTATTCCGATTCCGACTAATACATACCACACCTCAAATCCCGGGCTCTTCAGCAAAGGTGTACTGTTGTGACCCGGATTCTCCGACTGAGAAGGGGTCAGCATCACTGTTATCTTTCCGTACTGTTCAACCGGCTTTATAAGGGGGTACTCATCACCGAGAGGGGTGGCACTATCACCGATGCCGGTGCCATTGCTGTCCGTGCCAGCATAGTCCGAATAGTAGTTGCCCATATACCCCGTTCGCGTGCCGCCGTTGTAGCTGTACACCAGTTTTTCTGT
>CAYYMO010000071.1:0-9495 GCA_964472955.1 uncultured Methanomicrobia archaeon
ATTTAATTGACGCAGTTAAAAAAGCATCGGCAAGGCTTATGAACTCAGAGCGATTGGGAGAAGTACGCCTTGGAGTAGCAAGTCAAGAACCGATGTTTTTGCGAGAGGATGGGATGGGGGATCTTGGAATTCAAGTAGCAGTAATTGAAGTTGACGGCCAACAAACTGCCTACGTGTTGATCGATGCAAACAATATGGTTGAGCATTTAAGAGATATTATCATAAAAGCTCTAAAAGTGAATGAAGCTGAAGTGATGACCACGGATAATCACGTAGTTAACACACGAGGGAGCAATTTGCTTGGGACGAGGATAGACAGTGGGAGCTTGCTTAAGGTTATAATAGGGCTTGTAGAAGCAGCGCAAGAAGATCTTGAGCCCGTTTCTGTTGGTATGAATACTAAGTATGCGAAGGGTGTTTCGGTATTCGGATCACATAAAACCGCTGAGCTTGCCGGCACTGTAAACGCTATAATGGCGATGGGAGGAGCACTCGCTATCTCCGTTATAATAGCAGCTATTACTATTTCGCTACTACTTTTTATAGTCAATGTTTAACCATTTTCTAGTAAATGGCGTATAAAGAGTTTTGCAATCTGCTTTTTTATGTCCGATGTGACACGTTAACCATCGTTTTCTAACTGCAGATATTACATAAATTATTCACTATTTATGCGCAAAATATGCTATAATTTTTGTTTCATCTTCCCGTTTTACAACATCATCTATCCTAACAAACCCATAACGTTCAAATTGAACCACGTTGTTTACTTCTGACGCAATACCATGTTCACCGATTCCGCCATCAACACCTTCTGGGGTTAAAACCTCGACGTATAAACCATTAGTCGGCACCCAGTGCACTATTTTTAACTGCTTTGTTCTCTCGTCACCTGCGCGCTCAGCGATTAACGGTTCGAGGCTCACTATTTTTACATTGTAAAGATCCTTGAGTCGTATTACATCTCCAGGAGCAAATTTGATGTCAGCCGAACTTATAAATACTTCTGATCCGACATGTATCTCTCTGAATCCAACGTTTGAAGATGGATGCAAGGGAGGTCTCGCCGTAGTCGGAGTAGCTCCAATAATTCTCATTCGCATAGGCTCTTTTACGAAGAAGTATCTATGGGCAGAAAGGTCAATTATCTTTCTGTTTTCAGCGTAAAGATTTTCCAGGCTGATGCTTATATCAGATTCACTGACACCAAGACCAACCATGAAACTTCGTATTGCTTCCGGATGAAATCCTCTGCGCCTCAATGCACAAATCGTGGGAAGTTTAGGGTCGTCCCACCCCCGGTACAGTCCTTTTTCAATCGCCCTTTTGATTTCACTTGTTGAGAACTTGCCAAATTCATGAATGCTGATCCTGCCCCAGTGTATTGTTAAGGGGTACTGCCACCCAAGATAATCGTAGAGAAATCGTTGTCTCCCCTCGCTATCATGTAAGTCTTTGCCTCTCAAGATGTGCGTAACGTTCAGCAGGTGGTCTTCAATCGCTGACTCGAAGTCAAGCATCGGCCAAACAAGGCATTCTAATCCTCTTGGATGCTGTGTGTATATAATTCTAAAGCATATCCAATCTCTCAAAGCTGGATTTTTGTGTTTTATGTCAGTCTTGATTCTCAATACGGCTTCTTTCTCTCTGAAGAGACCATCCAGCATTTCTCTCCAAAGTTGTAAATTCGCTTCTCGCGCCCTATCTCGATCTGGGCAAGGGACCATTGTTTCTTTGTACCGCTTGAATTCTTCTTGAGTGCACGTGCAGACATAAGCTGCCCCAAGTTTTATGAGTTTCTCAGCATAGGAATAGTAAATGGCCATCCTGTCAGAAGCAATTACAACGAGATCAGGTGTAGCCCCGAGCCATTCGCAGTCTTCTATATAAGAATCATAAGCTTCTAACATGGGGCGCTTTGTCTGGGGATCAGTATCATCAAAGCGAAGTATGAAAGTGCCGTTGTACTTTTGAACATATTCTGAGTTTATTATGATTCCCCTTGCACTTCCCAGTGTTGGAGGACCGTTTGGATTAGGAGCGAATCTCATGACGATATGTTCATGGTTTGGCAATTCAGGTAGCCTTTTTTTCCCCTTCTCTAACGTTACTTGCTCCAACAGCTCGGGTGCACAGTTTTCAAGCAACTTCGTTTGTTCTTGAAGTGTAAGGCTGTTGACCTCGTCTATGACATTAGGAACGATGTTTGATATGTCCTTTGCTACAGGTCTAAGCTCTGGATGCTCACCAACGAGCTTTGACATTACTGCACCCTTATCTGCCTTTCCGTCATATCTAGAGGCGTTATACAGGGCGTATATTTTAACTAGCCTACGAATTGCTTCAGGATCCACTTTGGACTCCCTTCAATCTCTAAAAGAACGGCTTTAATATTCTCGCTCGATCATGTAGTCAGCCAATTCGAGGAGCTCTTGCTTCGCGTCTGAATCCTTCAACACGGAAAGTTTTGATTTTCCTGAAAGTACTAACTCCCTAGCTCTCATCATCGCGTAACCTATAGAGCCCGAATTTTGCAGACTTTGAATAGCTTTTCCAATACCTTCCTCCATCATATCAGGCTTGATGTCAAGCTTAACCCCGTGGCGAAGTGCATGTATCATAATTAACGTCATTTTTCCTTCAACAAGATCGCTTCCCCTGTCTTTTCCAAGAATTTCAAATGGGGTAATTATATCGAGGATATCGTCTCTGATCTGAAAACCAATTCCCATCGCTATCCCAAGATCCCACAAAGCTTTTGTTTCTTCATCGTTGGCACCTGCCAGGATTCCACCCATCGCCGCCGCCGCCGCATAGATCACAGCAGTCTTATTTTCGACCATCTCAATATATTCCTGCTCTGATATCCGTTTATCATTTTCAAACCTAATGTCAAGCCATTGACCGCTGCAGATATCTACACAGGTCCTTGAAAGAAGCCGCAAGCATTTTACAATTTTTTCAGAGTTTGTCTTCGTATACGAAAGCGTTTCAAATGCCTTTGCATAAAGGGTGTCCCCCGCTATTAACGCCTGTGGTACACCCCATTTAACGTGAACTGTTTCGATACCATGCCTCGTGGCGTCTTCATCCATTATATCATCGTGTATAAGAGTGAAATTGTGAACAAGCTCTATTGCGGCAGCTGCCGGGAGGATGTCGGTTAAGTTTATATCGGGTCTAACTGCTTCCGCCGCGAGCAGAAGAAGAGCTGGGCGGAGTCTTTTTCCGCCGGAATCGATGAGATGCAGCGCAGCTGCATAAAGCTCTTCTGGAAATGTAATCGGAACATAATCCTTCAATGCTTTGTTAATGCTCTCTCTTTTGACGTTGAGGTCATTTTGTAACTCTCGCATTCACATACCTCGAATTACCATACTTTACGTAGTTATAGGTCAATTTATGGAAATATGGCTCCAATGTGGACTCTTAAGCACATATAGTCATCCAACTATTTTCATATTTTGTCCATTTCTTAGCAAATGTATATCATTTCTGAGACTATATCCAGCCTCTTCAGCAAGCTCCACATACGAAGCAGTCATGGATAGATCTCCGTGTGTAGGGAAAATATGAGTGGGTTTAAGCATTTTAATCAATTCCCAATGATCTTCTCTGCCTGCATGACCGGAGACATGAACGTCTTTGTAAATTCTTGCGCCGTTCATTTTAAGCTTTGTCTCGAGAGAGTACCTATGTGCTTCATTTATTGGAGTTGGTATTGTCTCTGCTGAAAATACGACTTTATCACCGCTCATTATTTCAAAAGGCGTTGCGCTACTAGCAACGCGTGTTAGCATAGACTCTGGTTCTCCTTGATGTCCCGTTATTATAAGGAGATATTTTTCCTTACCATCTTGCATAATTCTCTTGAGTACTTTATCGACCGATCTCCTGTTCCCGAATAAGCCGACGTCATCGGGAAGTTCTATGTATCCCATTTTTTCTGCAGTACCAACATACTTCTCCATCGATCTTCCTAAAAGAAGTGGGCGTCGATTCATATCCCGAGCTGTTTCCACAATTGATTTTATCCGCGCGATATGCGACGAGAAGGTCGTGACAAGGAAACCCTGCTCATTTTCTTCAGAACCGAGCAAAACATCCCTAACAAGATCTTTTGCTATTCGCTCTGATGGGGTTTTGCCTGAATACTTTACCCGTGTGCTCTCTACTATAAGCGCGAGAACGCCCTCTTTTCCAAGTTTTTTTATCCTGCTAAAGTCTGGCGGTTTACCTATCACGGGAGTTCTATCAAATTTAAAGTCATTTGCGTAAAGTATTGCGCCTTCGGGCGTATGAAACACTGCAAAAACCGGATCGATTATGCTATGAGTCGTTCTTACAAATTCTACTGCTACGTCCGGCGTAATTTGATACGTTTGTCCCACATCCATCGTGTAAATCGGATTTTCAACACCATATTTTTTTTCCGCCCTTATCTGCTGTGCTATTAACTCGGCGGTAAACGGAGTTGCTATGATGGGAGCATCATAGCGGTGGGCTAACTTTGGTACAGCACCTATATGATCAAGATGCCCGTGAGTGCATATTATTGCTTTAGCCGACCCTTTTAGATTGGAAAGTACTGTGTCGTTCGGGATTGCGCCCATTTTTATGAGGTCAATTGGATGCATGCTCTCTATTTCTGCATCTTCATGGATAGCAATCCGGTCGAGTCTTAACCCCATATCAACTATAATGATATCCTCGTCGATTCTGATAGCAGTCATATTACGACCAATTTCTTCATAACCACCTACCGCATTGATCTCTATTTCCATCTCTCTTCAATATCTCCTTTTTACAATTTCGTGTAAGTTAAACTCACGTTGCTCAAGAATCTCCTTAGTCTCTCCGATAATGATAATCGGAATTCTCATAAGATCATCAACTTTTTTGCAGCCTGTGAGGAACATCGCTATTTTTAGTTCTTCGATTATCGCTTTTAGCTCCTCTGTGACCTTTTCGTGACCTTGTAAAGCCGGTTTTAACAGTGGCAGTGCCATACCACATAGCGAAGCACCAAGCGCTAATGACTTGGCTACGTGCAGACCATTTCTGATTCCTCCCGTAGCGATCGTTGGCAAGGTATTTGATTCAAGTATTGATATTGGAGTGGGGATTCCCCAATGCCAATAGATAGCGCCCCGCCTTTTTGAGAGCAGATCCTCGCTTACACGAAAAGACTCAACTCCCGCCCAGGTCGTGCCTCCTCTTCCCCCAACATCGATAGCCGATACACCAGCGTTTTTGAGCATCTTAGATACTTCTTTAGAGATGCCTGCCCCAGTTTCCTTAACTATCACAGGAACCGTTAACGAACTACAAACTCTTTCTATCGCCTCAAGACAACCCTTTGCATCTGTCTCACCTTCCGGTTGTATTGCCTCCTGTAAAAAGTTAAGGTGGATTGCTAGAGCATCAGCTTGGATCATATCAACCATATTTTCCATGATTTCCAAATCATATGTTTTAACTTGCGGAATTCCGATATTTGCAACAATAAAAGCGTTGGGAGCTACATCCCTGACAATCCTAAACGATGCTTCCTGCTCAGGGTGCTCTATGGCTACACGCTGGCTTCCAACTCCCATACCTATACCAAGGCTTTCAGCTGATTGTGCGAGAGCTTCGTTGACCTTTACCGTATCAGGATGTCCACCAGTCATCCCGGCTATGAAAATAGGTGCTTTTAAAAACTTTCCCAGAAAAGTAGTTTGGATATCGATTTCGGCTTTTGAGATTTCTGGAAGCGCTTTGTGAATCAAACTAATGTCCTCAAATCCAGTTTTTCCCGATTCCACCTCCTTTTCGGAGCATATTATCAAATGTTCAATTTTCCTATTTGTTATCATCTTCTCTCTTTATAACCGTGCCAAACTCATCAAACGTCGTCAAGAACCTCGTTATATTCCCCATAACTTCGGCATTGAATATTTGAGAGCGTATACCATAAGTTGCAATTTCTACCAATTCAGTTACCTTTTTTAGCATTCCACCTGTAACATCCATATTATTAGATCCTCTTATCTCCCGTTTTAATCGGTTAAAGTCTGTTGGGTGTAAATGCCTTAGAGTTTTGCCGTGATACAGTACCCCATCAACGTTAGTTCCGATGCCGACTTTACTTGGTTTCAATGCCTTTGCCAGATAAGCGATTATCTGGTCTCCTGAGAGTATACTAAACTTAATGTTCTTATCCAACACTACATCGCCGTGTATAACTGGCACCAAATCATTCTCAAGCATCATCTCGATGGGGCGTAAGTCGAAGTAATCAAGCTTTCCTGAATTTGAAATGGAGCAGTTTAGAGGATGAACCGGCAATGCTCTTATGCCATGAACGTGAAGTTCCTCTATAAACGCAGAATTTAATTCACTGACGGTCTTGTGGGTTATCCATAATCCTTCTGCATTAAATCCGCATTGCAGATGTGTTAAAACCTGCGGATGCCCAAAAGAACCTGCCCCGTGTATTAGAACAAGCTTTTTAACGCTAGAATTCGCTATTTGTTTGGCTATCATTTTCGTTCTATCTGGCAGGATAGTACGTTCTTTGCTTTTATCAGTGAGGATAGATCCGCCAATTTTCAGTAATATCATTAAAGCGCCTCTGATCTTAGTGTTGTTTAGCCGACAGATACACCTCTATCTGAAAAGTGGGCTTCAATTGGTTGCCCCCCCAGTAGTTTTATCTGATTTGCAATCTTTTCAATGTTGGTACCTTGCGCAATTGCGTACATACACCCTCCGCCACCGGCACCGGTTATTTTTGCTCCAAAAGCGCCTGCTTTTCTTGCACCGTAAATCAAATTGTTTAGTTCTAAAGTGCTTATTTTTAATGATTCAAGAAGGCCTTGGTTTATATCCATGAGCTCGCCTATGCCTGTAATATCTCCTTCAATTAATTTTGATTTCCCGTGTCGTGTTACTTCACCTATGCAAGATATGATGCTTCCGACAATTTTTGGATATCTGTTTTTTAATAAAGCTACCTTTTGTATAAGATCACTCGTAGACCTAGTTATCCCTGTAGCACCTATCACGATTGGTAAATTTAAAAAGTTAATTTTAGACGTTTCAATGCCCGTTATTAAAACTATTCCGCCGATTGACGTGACGAAAGTGTCCGCTCGGCTTGCTGTTCCTTGGACAAAAAGCTCGACTTTATGTCCTATTTTGGCAATTTCATAATCTGTCAAACCTATGCCAAGACTTTCAGAAAGCCCCATAAGCGTTGATACAGTGACAGCTGCAGAAGATCCAAGGCCTTGACTTGGCGGTAGTTGCGATTCAATAGAAATATCTGCCGCAAAATCGATAGCATATAATTCTTTTATTATTTTTGCAGCGGCACATACATATCTAAATTCTTGATTATCACAGTTTAAACGCTTGTTCAATGAAGTCACTCGTATCTTGTCGCCTTCTTTAAGGTCAACTGAAGTGAACACTCTCTTATCTATAGCGCATGCTATGGCTGGTTCTCCATATACCACAGCATGCTCTCCAAACAAGTAGACTTTACCAGGCGCCGAGCAACGAATCACTTCATTAATCCTCTGTTCTATTGATATGCTGAGAACGCTATTTTTACGTCAGATTAAGACTATACCGGCATAGCCCACAACAGCTCTTAAATCACCGCTGACATCCCCGCTTGTTGCGTACTTCAGAAGTTCTCCTTGATTTGCACTCTTAACCTCTGCATATTCAAGCGCAACTGCGATGGGACCAACCCCGCAGATTGAAGTACCTTTTGCTCTCTCTAAAAATTCTGCAACGTTAAGCGCTTTTACAGGTTCTATGACTCTTTTGTCAACATCCCGCGCGACACTATCTGGTTCATAGTGGGTAAAGTCGCTGGAAGCTATCACTATAATATTTTCATCTGCGACACTTTTAAGAGCACGGGATACCGCTCGTATAGCATCCATTCCCTGTAACCCCATACAAATTGGGACTATGTCAAAGTTATCAAATTTGTATTGTAAAAATGGTAGCTGCACTTCTACTGAGTGCTCCATTCTATGTGCGTTATTGTTTACCTCTAAGTTTAATCTATTTGCAATGTCTGTATTTACTGTTACTTCTCCAAGAGGTGTACGCCACGTCTCATCTGAAACGCTGACGCTTGGAAATGAATGGTTGGGTCCAATTATTACATAGGTATCTGCCTCTGGAAGTATTGAAAACACGCTTCCAGCCACAGATCCAGAGAATATATACCCGGCATGTGGAACTATAGCGCTTTTTACGTCCCAAGATTTTGCCTCACTTAAATAATTACCAATTATTTTCTCAAGCGCCTGTGGGTTATTTGGATAGAACGTACCTGCGACAGCAGGTTCTCTCATATAAATCCTCTCTATTAAATCTCGACTTCAAAGTCACTTACGGCATAATCCAATTTCTGACCGCGTAATTTAAGAATCTCCCGAGCAAGCAGAAAGTAAATAAGGGCCAGAGCTTTTCGTCCCTTATTATTAGTCGGAATAATGAGGTCTATATTCATGGTCATGTTATTCGTGTCACACATCCCAATTACCGGGATTCCGACATCAACCGCTTCTTTTACCGCTTGAGCGTCACCTATCGGATCAGTCACTATTACTACGTCCGGTTCCGTAAAGTTTCTATACTGCGGATTTGTAAGAGTCCCAGGTATAAAACGCCCCACGAGTGACTTTGCACCTATTATCTTCGCGAACATCATTGCAGGATACTGACCATATTGTCTGGCAGATACTACAAGTATCCTCACAGGGTCAAATTTTTTCAAGAAAGATGCCGCGATTTTTATTCGTTCATCAGAAGCTTTGACATCAAGCACGTAAAGCCCATCCGGCCTTACTCTATATATGAATCTCTTCATATCTTCAGTCTTTTGTTGCGTCCCGATGTGCACTCCAGCAGCCAAATATTCATCCATTGGAATTAGTGATTCATACTCTTTAGCCTCTTCCATTGGTTCACCTCGTTTTAAATTGGTTTTTTCATCATTTTACAGTTAGACCCTTCAAGTATCTCCTGTTCGATTCTAATTAATTCATTTAATTTTGACGTACTTTCTGCCCCACTGATGCTGAGTTTAATGAATGGCACCGAAAGGGCAACGGCGACGTGTGAAAGCGCGGACTCGCAAGTCGTTGAACCTTCTGTGGAGAATACGCAATCGTATCCACACTGTTTTGCAAACTCCACTATTTCGTAAATCTCGGTGATGGTTCTCGCTGGGTTTATTGCTACTACATTAGCAGCCCCTATTTTGCCTCCCTGTAGAATATGGTCCTTATCCATGTTAAAAATAGCGTCTCCGCAAATGATACACGTATTACCGGCTTGGTCTGTCAATTCAGCAAAGGATCTATAATCCTCTTTATCAAATGGATCTTCAACGTAATACAATCTGTATCGGCTTATTAACTCAAGCATGAGGTCAACCTCGTTTGTCGAAGTCGACGTGCCATCCTGTAAAAAATATTGTCCTTC
>CAYYMO010000072.1:0-5124 GCA_964472955.1 uncultured Methanomicrobia archaeon
CGCGGTAATCGTTACTTGTTAATAGAGTGTGTCTGTAATATGTATCCGCTCAAATACACAACGTTTGGGTCGGCGCTACCTTGGAAAATGTAAGCTATTTTGTGCTCCTTGTTGACCAAAATGGAACGTGTCAGTAAAGAGCCATCCGTATTAGTAGTAACCGTCCACAAGAGATTACCATAGTCGTAGTGTTTTATCTGCGCGTTTCCGATACCGCGATCGCCTCTCATGAGGAACCCATGAATGGCAAAAGTCTCTCCGACATTTACTTGCTTAGGATAGTCAGTGAGCGTAATATGGGTCAATGGATCTGGCGGCTTTGGCTTTTTTGGAATATCCCACCAATTGCCCCTCACGTCCGTTAAGTGGACACCATGAGCCGCCGCGGTCGTCGATGTACTCACAGACGCTGCGGCAACACTATTGACCATGCAAAATGCCAATATTGTCCGAGCAATAGGACTATTATTCCGTCCTCATCTTCTTCATATCATGCATCACTTTTTCGTTTAGATTGCTGACGCTGCACTCCCATCTTGTCGGTTAAACGAAAAAACGGCTCCTGCAACACAATCTTGTAAATTGATTGTAACAAACTTACGACTGTAATATGACAGATCTCTCATAAAAATTATCTAACCAGGTCAGAGAGTTGAACTAATACTATATGTAGGGTAGAAAGGAAGACAGGGTGCATGCGTCGATTTTTATATCCCACCTGAGGATATTGGTTGGGCGGCTAGTGAATTGGATGCATTGAAGGATCTGGTCGTATAAAGACAGTAAACACTCCTCTTTTTTATTTTCTAGGTCCCCTGGATACATAGCCACCGCATCTGTATTGTCGAGCGCTGACTAGCTCGTTAGCCCCCCATAGAAGATGCGAAAGACCTCCCAGGTACCAAGTCATCATGGAATCCATTTCTGGGAACGCTGCTCGACTCAAGGATGACTTGACGGGACTGCTGAGTTGTTATGCAAATTTTCAGAGGTCTCCAGTCCCTATCGTAACGTCGAGTAATGCACCCTGTCCGTGTAGAGCCGACCTCGTAAGGCCCCGTTATAATATAGTTGTGCGTTGTACACTGCCCACTTTGCGTCAGCAGGAACAGTTGGCCCTGAGAGGACCCTATATGTATGTCTCGGCAGAGCATTGAACCAGCTATATCCCCCATAGCGGTAGACGGTGGTCATATCTCTCGTAGTGGAATCATACGCGTAGTAGAGGACGGCGCCACCGAGTCTAGTATAATAAGGCGCCTTATTGATCGGCTTGTAGAAAAAGGCTTCTGGCGCAATGTATGCATCAACGTCACCGATGTTGGCGATGTCCCATTCGATATATTGTGCGTGACTGGACATCAATCGGACATTGGTTATGGAGAGAGATGGCGTAGCGGCTGGTGTTGGAGGGATTCCAGATAGTGTCCTACTTGCGTCGATTCTCCCTCCTGTCAAGGTCTTTCCATGTAATGAGTTCTTAATATCCACGTTCTTCAAAATGGCATCCCGTATCTGGAGGTTGGTGTAGTCGGGGCGTATCGTCTTGACCAGCCCGGCAAGCCCAGAAACATAAGGGGCAGCCATGGAGGTTCCACTCTCAAAGACATAATTCTGTTGCGCGCTCGATGGGTCGAATGCTCTGATCTTTACGTTATCGATGTAAACACTGTTGGGACCGCCACTACCGTCAGACGCCAATCTAAATCGGATTTTAAAGTATGGTGAATTATCGTAATTTGTCAGACCATATTCCAGCTGACGCCACCCGGTCGAGTTTCCTGATCCATAATCAATTACATCCCAGTGTATACCGTCTCTCGATGCTTCGACATACAGTGTGCCATGGCCCCCTACGGTATTCATCTTTACAAAAAGGTCTAGCGTAGTCCCGCACTTACTTGTCAGGTCAAGGGGATTGCTGAGCGTTAGTGAGGCATTAACATTGCTGCCTTCTGGAGTACTGATCATTGCGCTGGACGGGGGACTGACATTCTGAGTGTCTGTAATGCGCCACGGTACTTGAGCGTTCCACGCATCAAAGCAGTTGAAAGGATCGTAAAACACTTGAACCCATGGCAGATAAGTGCTCAAGACGTTTGTGCCAGGAGCGGCAACCTGCACCGAATTTGGGCCATAGTCTGAAAATGGTGCGATAACATCGTTCTGGTCAGTTGCTGAAACGGCGATGATGTTGCTGCTCGGATAACTTGACGGATAGTGGGGCACGTTGTCATTATTTTGTCCCGCGTTCCCTGCTGCGCAGATAAAAATGGCATGGGAGGCATCGATTGCGTCTTTTTCAGCTTGAGAATATGGTGCGCCACCAAAGGACATGTTTATTACGTTGGCCCCATGCGAGTCCGCATAGGAGATAGCTGAGATCACAATGTCAGTGGGGGCGCCATTCGGGCCCACAACACGCAAGGGCATAATCTTCGCCTCCCACATAACCCCAGTCACCCCGATGTCATTATTACCAGCCGCTGCTAGGATTCCCGCCACGTGGGTGCCGTGCCCGTCCCGGTCCATAGGATCGTTGCTATGTGTAAAAAAGTCCCATCCGCTTACTATGTTGGGGGCAAGATCCGGCTCGTTGTAGTCGATTCCGGTGTCGAGGACAGCGATGATGACATCACGTGACCCTGTGGTCTTGTTCCACGCCTCGGGCGCACTTATATCAGCTCCCGGCGTGCCAGCTACTCCTCTCACCTCCTGACCCGTGTTTTGAAGGCCCCATAAGCTAGAAAAGTAGGGGTCATTAGGAATCACGTCTTTATATCGGAGATAGTCGGGCTCGGCATAGAGGACGTTAGGGTTTTGATTGTATTGTGCAACTGCTGCGGGTGCAGTGATACCTTCGGGGAGTTGTGCTAGTTGAAGGCCAGGCACCTCTTTAAACTCCTTTGCGATCGTAGCACCCACTTTAGCATGGGCTGCCGCGGCAATGTCGGGCACTGCCATGCCGTCTTTGCGAGCTTCTGGCTTGAACCGAACGAGGATCTTATCCTTTACATAGTCGGTCGGGGGGGGCTGCACGCGCCCCGAAGAGCCACGTTGTGAGGGCAGCCCTGTGCTCGTTACGTTACCAACCAATAATAACAGCGTTAAAATCACTATTATACACAGAGATCGAGCTCCTCTTCTCACGCAACATCACTTACCTGTTGGTGGGGGGCGCCGTGGATGTGTGAAAGCGCTGTCCATCAACATTCACTTTTAAAAACAGATGAGGATAGGTGAGGATATAAAAAAACTAACCGATTTGTACTTCTGGCTTCAATGGCAGCGGTACCCAGTATTCATAAAGAAGAGTTTATATTGAGAACAAACAAGGAATAACCGTCTACTGGCTTCTTTGCAGAATTTGTTACTACGCTAACGTAACGTGAAATATGTTTCATTTGGTCGGTCTTCCGGTCATTGAAGAAATATTAAAGTTGATAAAATCCTTTCTCGTCGTTGATGCTTAGGACGGAGCTAAAGATTTTTTGTATCAAATGACTCCCCTAGCGAGCGATCTGAAATGTGCGCTTTCAAATTGCCTCGGATAGGGTTTGACCATTATCTGGTGGGTTTATTGGCGTTCTCAAGCGCGACAAAATTTTTTGATCGCAAGAATAGAGATTAGAAAAAAGGTGATACACTGGGATATCGATGCTCAAACAAAGGCTACGACTCTCAATCTTTCTACGTATCCCCTGCTGATGATACATTTATTTTTTAAGCTATGTCGTTATAGTCTTGATAAAACAACAAATGGGATAACAAGGAGATTTAAAATGAGCACGTGGTTTGATACTGCCCGTTTTGGTATGTTTATAAGCTGGGGACCTTCGAGCCAGAAGGGCTGGGAGCTTTCGTGGCCACTGATAGATGGAATTATAAACCTGTACATGCCCTACTGTCAAGACCTCACTGTCGAGGAGTATTACAGCATAACACCGACGTTCAATCCAACGAACTTTGATCCCAGGGAACTAGCCAAAATGGCAAAAAGAGCCGGAATGACATACGCAGTTCTCACTACGAAACACCATGACGGCTACGCTATGTTCCATACCAAGTATTCAGACTTTTCTATCGAGAATTCACCGTACCAAAAGGATATCGTACGTGAATTCGT
Source organism: uncultured Methanomicrobia archaeon (assembly GCA_964472955.1). Taxonomy (GTDB): domain Archaea; phylum Halobacteriota; class Bog-38; order Methanoflorentales; family Methanoflorentaceae; genus DASPRZ01. Next base: position 4,127 of record CAYYMO010000072.1, read on the forward strand.
CGAAGCTTTTCGCACTGAGGGACTGAAAATAGGACTGTATTTCTCCCTCCTCGATTGGCACCATCCTGATTATCCTGCTTACCAGGATAGTGACAGACAATGCTACGCTAACTTCTCCCTTCGCCAGCCGACGAAAGAACAGTGGGATCGTTACCTCGAGTTCATGTTCGGGCAGATCCGGGAGTTGCTGACAAATTATGGAAAGATAGATCTGATATGGTTCGACGGTCAATGGGAGCGGTCACCAGACCAGTTAAAGACCAAAGAATTGCGTGACACGATAAAATCCCTTCAACCTGAAATTCTAATCAACGATCGGCTGACGGATCAGGGGGATTTTGATACCCCAGAGCAGTTCGTTCCTGCAGAGACGCAAAAACGCATGTGGGAGACCTGTATGACCATGAACACAAGCTGGGGGTACAACCCGACAGACCCCGATTACAAGACAGCCCGGGAACTAATTCACACTCTGTGTGAGGTTGCTGCGAAGGGTGGCAACTTGCTCCTCAATGTAAGCCCGATGGGAAACGGCGAGATTCCAGATGAACAGATAGAGAGACTGGAGGCAATTGAAACGTGGATGGCCAGGGATAGTGAGAGCATTGTGAATACTGTCCCAGGACTCGAACCATGGCAGTTTTATGGGCCGTCAACCCGGAAAGGCAGTACGATTTATCTGCACCTACTGATGAAACCGTATGAAACTGTCTCAATCAAAGGTATTCCTGTTAACATGGTCAAATCGGTACGCGTGCTAGGTACAGGGGAAGAATTGCAGTATAAAAAACGCATCCCGGTCGTAGACATTCTTGTACGAAACCCCAACCCGGACGGTGAACTCATAGTAAGCGTGCCCGATCACGCGGTTGACCCATACGCCACTGTCATTGCGGTTGACTTTGCTCGGACGTTATGAACGTCGGGAGCCCAGTCTGACTCCGATCGGCACAAAGGCACCTTCGATAAGAGTACTGCTGTTTGAAAGCTCTTTTTCT